>NZ_SMKP01000059.1:0-52541 GCF_004349015.1 Nonomuraea diastatica | reverse complement strand
CCATAGTGGCGGCATGGACGACAACGAGTTGTACCCGATCGGGGACGTGGCCCGCAGGACCGGGCTGAACGTGAGCGCCATCCGCTACTACTCCGACGCCGGGATCATCGCACCCACCCAGGTGACCGAGGCGGGCTACCGCCTGTACGACATCCGCGCCATCGCCCGGCTCGAACTCGTCCGCACCCTCCGCGATCTGGACGCCGGCCTGGACGACATCCGCCAACTGCTTGACGGCGAGACGTCGCTCCACGATCTCCTCACGACGCACCTGGAGCTCGTCGAGCGGCAGGAGCGGGACCTCCGGGCCAGGAGGGCCGTGCTGCGAACGCTGGTCAAGCAGGGTGGCACGGCCGCGCAGGCGGCCCTGATGCACAAGCTCGTCGCGATGCCCGACGAGGAGCGCGAGCGGCTCGTCGACGCCTTCTGGAACGAGGTCGGCGAAGGCCTCGACGTGCCGTCCGGCTTCGTCGAACGCCTGCGCACGATGCGGCCGCGGCTGCCGGAGGACCCCACCGCCACCCAGCTCGAAGCCTGGATCGAGCTGGCCGACCTGGTCCAGGACGAGGAGTTCCGCGGCGCGGTCCGCTCCTACCTCCAGGACACGTTCTCCACGCCCCCGGGACGGCTCATGGCCGCCACACCGGTGCAGGACTTCATCTACGGGCCGGGGGTGACGATCATGGAGGACATCATGGCTGCGTACCGTTCCGGGCTGTCCGCGGACGCGCCACGCTCGCAGGAGCTGGCCGTCCGCCTCGTGGACGCGACCGCCGCGCTCGGCGGCTGCCAGGCGACCGTCGAGTTCCGGCGCGAGATGGCCGCGAAGTTCCTCGAAATCGATGAGATCCTCCGCGATGAACCTCAGGACGACATGTCCCGATTCGACCTCACTCATGGCAGGTACCTGTCCCTGGTGTTCGCGATCAACGGGACACCGCCCGTCGCGGACCAGCAGGTCGTGCCCTTCGCGTGGATCGCGGCGGCCCTTCGTGCTTCGCTCCCGCGCACGAGCCCCTGACACCGCCTGGGAGGATGACCTATGTGGCACCAGGAACGCGCATCACACGGGATGCCTGTGGGGGAGACCCGCTGGCCGCCGTAGCGGCCGCGATCGTCCAGGACGGGCGCCTCCTGGTCGTGAGCAAGCCCGCCGCCGAGCTGGCGCACCTGCGATGGATCTCCGGGCACGAGCGTGACGTTCAGCTCCCTCCCGCCGTCAGGGACCATGTTCTGCCGTTGTTGCGGCAGGGCGGTCTCATGGCGTCGTAGCCGGCAGGGCTTGAGTCTCAAGCCGCTTGAGACTCCATAGTGGCGGCATGGACGACAACGAGTTGTACCCGATCGGGGACGTGGCCCGCAGGACCGGGCTGAACGTGAGCGCTATCCGCTACTACTCCGACGCCGGGATCATCGCACCCACCCAGGTGACCGAGGCGGGCTACCGCCTGTACGACATCCGCGCCATCGCCCGGCTCGAACTCGTCCGCACCCTCCGCGATCTGGACGCCGGCCTGGACGACATCCGCCAACTGCTTGACGGCGAGACGTCGCTCCACGATCTCCTCACGACGCACCTGGAGCTCGTCGAGCGGCAGGAGCGGGACCTCCGGGCCAGGAGGGCCGTGCTGCGAACGCTGGTCAAGCAGGGTGGCACGGCCGCGCAGGCGGCCCTGATGCACAAGCTCGTCGCGATGCCCGACGAGGAGCGCGAGCGGCTCGTCGACGCCTTCTGGAACGAGGTCGGCGAAGGCCTCGACGTGCCGTCCGGCTTCGTCGAACGCCTGCGCACGATGCGGCCGCGGCTGCCGGAGGACCCCACCGCCACCCAGCTCGAAGCCTGGATCGAGCTGGCCGACCTGGTCCAGGACGAGGAGTTCCGCGGCGCGGTCCGCTCCTACCTCCAGGACACGTACGGCACGTTCCCGGGACGCGGCATCGCCGCCGCACCGGTGTGGGACTTCATCCACAAGGAGGGGGCGAAGATCGGGGAGGAGGTCTTGGAGGCGTACCGTTCCGGGCTGGCGGCGGACTCGCCACGGGCGCAGGAGCTGGTCGTCCGCCTGTCCAACGCCTCCGCCGAGACCTTCGGCAGGCAGGCCACGACCGAGTCACGTGACCGGCTGGCCAGGGCCTTCCTGCTCGTGGAGGATCTCCGGCGCGAGGACTCCGAGGAGGAGGCACGGTACGACGCCACTCACGGCAGATACCTGTCCCTGGTGGCCCTGATCAACGAGACCCCGCCCAGCACGGACGAGGACGATCCGGCGCTCTTCGCGTGGATCGCCTCAACCCTTCGTGCTTCGACCCGGCAAGGGGCGTGAGTGACGGGAGCGGCGCGTTGAAGCCGTTGCCGGGGCTGGGGGGCTCAGCCGACGCCGACGGTCTGCCGTTCAGGCTCGACGACGGCGACGACGCGTTCCTCTTCCCGGGGGTAGGGCCGGCCGGTGTACTTCGTGGAGATCCGGTCGATGATCTCCCAGGCCGCGTCGCCGTCCAGCCACCCGATGACCCGGCCGCGCACGATGACGGGCTGGAACGGGTCGTCGGCGGGCGTCAGGGAGAGCGCCACCCGCGGGTCGCGGCGCAGGTTGCGAGCCTTGCGTGAGTGCGGTCCCGTGAGGAAGACGATGTGGTCGCCGTGCGTCCCGATCCAGAGCGGGACGGTGTGGGGCGAGCCGTCCGGCAGGACGGTGGCGAGGTGGGCCAGCGAGGTGCCGTCGAGGACGCGGCGCACGTCAGGGCTGAGCATCTGCTTCTCCTGGCGGGAGGTGTCGTCTCATTTGCGTGCTCCGATCGGAGTTCCTTGAAGAGACTCCATGACCGTAGCACGCAGAGTTCCCTAAGGGAACCCCGACAGCTAGGCTGATGCCATGCAGCGCACGAAATTTGGCGAAATGGCGTGCTCGATCGCGCGCACGCTCGACGTCATCGGGGGACCCTGGTCGCCGCTCATCCTGCGTGACGTGTGGGTCGGGTTCACCCGGTTCGAGCAGATCCAGGCGGATCTCGGGATCTCGCGCAAGGTCCTCACCGAGCGGCTCGGCCACCTCGTCGAGTGCGGCGTGATCGAGCGCCGGCCCTACGACCGGCGGCCACGGTACGAGTACGTCCTGACGGAGAAGGGCATGGAGCTCGTCGACCTGCTCATGGTCATGGCCGGCTGGGCGGACAGGTGGCTCGCGGGCGAGGCCGGGCCGCCGGTGCTCTACCGCCATCACGCGTGCGGTGAGATCAGCCGTGTCGACCTGCGCTGTGCCCACTGTGGTGGGCCCATGCACGCCGGCGACGTCGACCTGCTGCCCGGCCCGGGCGCGGCCGTCTGAGGCCCCGCCACGGACCGCGCCGGAGATCCGCGGTCCGTGGCGGCCACGACGGAGCCCGGCGACGGGTTTCGTCAGTCGCCGAGGAGCATGGGGGTCCACCGGCGTACGGCCGCCGCCACGTCCTCTGTCAGGTACTGGAGCAGGTTGTCGTCGGGAGCGCCTGACGGGCCGATCACCACATCCGTCCCGTGGTAGGGGCCGGTGCCGGCGGCCAGGACGGCGGCCGCGGCCTCCGCCACCGGGCGGGTTACCCACTCCTGGATCTGGTCCCAGAGCGGGCGCATCTGCGGCGGCAGGATGTCGATCGTCATCTGCGCCGCGTTGGGCGTCGCGGCGGGTCCCGGGTCGACGGCGACGACCTGGACGCCCTGGCCGTCCAGTCGCTTGGCGAGGTCCATCGTGTGGGCGAGATGGGCGAGCTTCGCCCGGCCCGTCGCGGCCAGGCCGTAGTAGGGCCCCGGCGGCTCCACCTCCTCGAACTCCGGCACCGCCGCCATCATGGCGGAGGAGGTCACGTTCACGATGCGGCTGGGCGCACCCGCCTTGAGCGTGTCCAGCAGGGCCTCGGTCAGCACGTACGGCGACAGGTGGTTGAGCACCACGCTCGCCTCGATGCCGTCGGCGTTCTCCCAGCGCCGGGTCCACATGCCGCCCACGTTGTTGACCAGCATGTGCAGGGGCCCTTCCGAGGCCAGCCGATCCGCGAGCGCGCGGGTGTCGGACAGGGAGGAGAGGTCGGCGCGGAGGAAACGACCCGCGGCGCGCCCTGCCGCCTCCTCCAGCCGGGCTGTCGCGGTTGCGCCGCGTTCGGCGTCGCGGCCCACGACGGTGACGTCCCAGCCCCGTGCCGCCAGCCCCGCGGCCGTCTCCAGGCCGATGCCGCCGGTTCCCGCGGTAACAACCGCCTTGCGGGCATGCTCAGACATTGCGTCATCCATTCAAGAGGGTGAGGTGAACGAGTGCCGCGGGCGAGGTCGCGGGCCGATGGGCTCCGCGCCGCGGCGCTAGACCAGCACACACCGGCCACCGCCGGAAGGGAAGTTCCGATGCGGCAGACCGCCATGTCGCAGCGGCATAGCCGCACGTGAGAGACTGCGCGTGTGGCTGATGTGGAGATTCGCCAGTTGCGCTACTTCATCGCTGTTGCCGAGGCACACAACTTCACCAGGGCCGCCGAGCGGCTCGCCATGACCCAGCCCGCGCTCTCACGCGCCATCCGCGCCCTGGAGCGGGACGTCGGCGCCCAACTGCTCGTCCGCGCCCCTGGCGACGTGAGCCTGACCCCCGCGGGTGAGGTGCTGCTGGGCGAGGCCAGGACCCTGGTCGCCCAGGCCGGACATGCCCTGTCACGGGCCCGCAGGGTCGCGGGGACGCAGGCCCCGCTGACGGTGACCGGGCCCGGGTGCGACGCCTCGCTGCTGAACGAACTCGTGCGGTCGTACAACGAGACCGAGCCGCGGATGCCCGGCCATGCGGTGGTCGGCAACGCGGGCGACCAGTTCGGCCGGCTGCGCTCCGGCGCGGCCGACGTCGCGTTGTTGCGCGCGTCGGTCGACGACGAGACGCTGGACAGCGTGGTCCTGCTCATGGAGCAGGTGCACGTGCTGCTCGCGGCGTCGCATCCGCTGGCGGGCCGGGAGTCGATCGGTGTGGCGGACCTGGCCGACGAGCCCGTGGTGCGCTGGCAGGGAGACAACCTCCAGCACATCGCCTCCGAGCTCTGGCCGGACGGGCTTCCAGGGCGGCCGGGGCCGGAGGCGAGCGACGGCCTGCAGATGCTGGCGGTGGTCCGGCTGGGGCAGGCCGTCGTCCTGAGCACGCCCCGGGCGGCGGCGGCGACGGGATCGGCGGACGTCAGGGCCGTCCGCCTCAGCGACGGGCCGCCGGTGCCGCTGCGCCTGGCCTGGCTCCGCGACCACCCCCAGGTGCAGTCCGTACACCGGTTCGCCCACCACAGCAGGGCCGTCTGCGCGAACCGGGACGGGCAGGCGGGCTAGGGATCGGGCGCGATGGCGGCCAGGCGTGGGGCGAGCCGCCCGGCCATGAGGCGGTAGCCGTCGGCGTTGGGATGCAGGGCGTCAGGGAGCAGGAGGCGAGCGTCGCCGGCTCCGAAGACGCTCGGCCCGTTGACGAGGTGGAGGTCGGTCACGCCGCATCGGCGCAGCGTGGTCACGGCGTCCGTGACGGCGCCGCGGACCTCGTCGAGGGTCATCATCGCCTGGTTGGCCAGCCGCTCGCGGCCCGGTGAGACGATCGGCGAGATCACGGCGATCGGCGCCTGCGGATGTGCGTCGCGAACGGCCTGGATGAACCCCGACACCTGGCCGGTGAGCGTCCGCGGGCCGAGGCTCGCGCTGCCGTGGACGTTGATCCCGAGGCAGAGCGAGATCAGGTCCGCGGGCGTACGCGCGATGGCCCTGGCGACGATGGGATCAAGGTGACACTCCCCGGCGAAGCCGAGACAGGTGAGATCCCAGCCGAGGCGCCGGGCCACGAGAGCGGGCCACGTCTCGCTCGGGCCGGAGGCCGAGCGGCACTGCGTGATCGAGCTCCCGTACGTGAGCCAGCGGAACCCCTCGTCCGCGGGGGCGGTGGCGTACGTCGCGCCGTGCAGGACGAGGGGTCCTGTCCGGATCTCGCCGAACTGGGGCAACCACACCTCGATGACCTTGGTGCCGGGCGGCAACGCGACGTGGCTCGTCGTCGCACCTGCCGTCAGCGCCGTCCGCCGCCACAGCGCTCCGTCCACGACGACATCCAGCGACGTCACATCATCGTCGACGGCGTGGGTGCACAGCTCAAGCGCGGTCGCGTCGGTACGGACGACCGCGCGCACACCGGCCGGCATGCGCGCACGCGTGACCAGGCCGGGAGCGTGGGCGGTGGCGATCCGGTCCGGTGGCAGCCGCCACGGTTGCCATGAGCCGCCCTCCTCCGTCCAGGCCAGGCCGCCCCGCCAGACGGCCGGCCGGGCGTCGGGAGCGAGCTGGATCGGCGCCACGCGAGCCGGGTCAGACCTCGGCGCCGAGCACGACGTTCCGCCAGGATTCCCCGTCGGAGAGCGCGAGGCCGCGCTTGCCGGTCTTCGGGTCGCGGATCATGATGATCCCTCCGGTGTGGTCGGCCGCGTCCGGCAGTGTGCCGGGTGCGTGTTCGGCCAGGGCCACCTGGTGTGCGTACACGGTTCGCATCCGCCGGTCCGCGCTGCCCAGGTCTCGTCCGTTGTCGACGGGGGGAACCAGCCCGGTGGCGTTGGAGATCATGGAGACCAACGCGTTGGTGGACGTGGTCGAGCAGAGCAACTCGGTGGCGGCCGATCCCGACTGGTTGACGGGGACGACCCGCAGCCCGCCTTTGACGCCCGGGTTGGCGTTGCTGCCCTCCACGACGAACGAGCCGTAGCGGTCCTCGCCCACCTTGACGGACCCGGTCGAGGTGCTGACCACCTTCGCCGCCGCTCCCAGCGGCTCGGCCACCTCGATCCGGTTGAACCGGCCCGGTTCGGCCTGCACGAACGAGTCCGCCCCCACCGCGCCCGCGACCAGCGGCACATGCGCGGAGGCGTTGCCGATGACGTGTGACTCGTGCAGCCCGCCGGTGGTCATGACCGGCGGCCGGTCGGCTGGGTCGGCCGAGATGACGTTGCCGATGATGCTGAACGCGCTCGCCTTCCCGGCCACCCTGATCGCGGCGGCATCGGATTTGCCGTCGAGGTTCCAGTGGTCGAACGAGTTGTTCGCAATGGTGATCTTGCTGGCGTCGTTCTCGAACCGGATCGGCGAGTGGTTGAGCCAGTTGAACGTGTTCCCGCTGATGGTGACATTCTGCGCCTTGACGCCGCTGGAGAACTGGATGGCGCTCGGGCCGTCGTTCAGCGGCGGCTCGAACCCGCCGAGAACGTTGTCGCCGATGGTCAGGTTGTGGCCCCCGCTGGTGATCTCGATGATCGGCCCGTTGTCCCCCTTTTCCACCACGTTTCCGCTGATGGTGGAGTTGGACAGGCTGCCGATCAGCAGGCGCCGGCCGATGTCGAGCAGGTTGCCCTGGATGATCGCGCCGCGGAAGTCGCTGTCCTCGGCTCCCTGCGTGACGATGGCCTGGAACGGGCTGTGGAAGTGGTTGTTGGTGATGAGCCACTTCCGCAACCCGTACGGCGGGACGTGGACGCCGCCGCCTTCGACGCCTTCGGTGGGCCAGGCAAGGCTGATGCCGGTGGTGCAGAGGGCGACGAGGTTGTGCGAGAAGTACAGCCCGCGGCCGACGTGCTCGACGGCGAGCTTGAACGACACGAACGTGCACTCCAGGATGGCGGCGTCGGTGTCGTCGGTGTTGACCTCGCCGGCGAAGCGCAGCGCCCGGTTGTTCTCGGTCTTGGCGGGGGCGACGAAGGCCAGGCCATAGATCGCGGCGAGCGAGCACCGCACGTCGATGCCCACACCGTCGTGCTCCACCTGGATGATCGACGCGCGGTTCGTCATGGTGCTGTAACCGCGTAGCTGGATGCGGTTGAAGTTCTCGCCGGGCTGGTCGGGGATGACGATGGTCCGGGTGATCCGGTAGGTCCCCGGCGGGAAGACGACGATCCGGTACTGGGTGCGCTGGGCGTTGATGGCCTGCTCGATGGCGTCGGTGTCGTCGTGCTCCCCGTCGGCCAGCGCGCCGTACTGTTGTGGCGTGACGACGTCCTGCGGTTCCGCGGTCGCGGCCGCCGCGGGTGCCGGCCCCCAAGACACGGTGGCCGCGGCCGCGCCCAGTGCCGCACCGCCGATCCGTAACAGCGCTCGCCGATCGGTTCCCTCAGACATGGCCCCTACCTCCTGTGAAGCGGGTTGATACGTATAGATCGTGGATCGTACAGACCGGATATCCGGCTCACAAGGGGCGGTGCGTTGCCCCTTGTGGGGCTGCTTACGACATCTTGAGGAAATATTGGGGAAATCTGCCCCTTGTGGGAACCGCCCTCGGGTCCCTAGAGTGCCTCGGAGTCGTTACGTATTAGTCAAGTGGATCGCCATGCGCAAACGAGCGGGGCCACGACGCCCCACCCAGGTCGAGATCGCCCAGCGGGCCGGAGTGTCCCAGGCCACCGTCTCCCTCGTGCTCAACGGGGGACCGGGCGTGCCCGTCGCCGAGGAGACCCGCCGCCGGGTCCAACAGGCGATCGAAGACCTGGGGTACGCCGTCAACCCCGCCGCCCGTGCGCTGCGCGGGATGACCGTCAAGACCATCGGGCTCTACACGTTCGAGTCGGTGTTCCCGGTCGACCAGCGGGACTTCTACCACCCGTTCCTGCTCGGAGTGGAGGAGGAGGCGGCCCGGCTCGGCTACGACCTGCTGTTGTTCACCTCGGCCAACACCGCCCACGGCGGGGTCTACGCCAGGGGGCGCAACGCGCTGCTGAAGGCCGACGGCTGCGTCCTGCTGGGCCGGCACATCTCGCGGGACGACCTGGCGAACCTGGCCAAGGAGGGTTTCCCGTTCGTCTTCATCGGCCGGCGCGACATAGAGGGAACCGAGCTGTCCTACGTCGCCCCCGATTACGTCACCCCGACCGCGGCCCTCGTAGAGGAACTGGTCGCCCTCGGGCATCGGCGGATCCTGCTCCTGCGGCAGATCGACGGCGCGGAACCGGGCGACGATCGCGAGCTCGGCCTGCGACAAGGCGCCCAGGCCGCGGGCCTGAGCCCCGACGACCTCGTCGTCGAGTTCTCCTCCGGTGCCGAGGACATCGGCACGGACCGGGTCACCGGATGGGTCCGGGCGGGGATCACCGCGGTCGTGGTCGAGCCCTCCGAGGACAACGCCAGCGGCCTCGCCCTGGCCGAGGTCGCCGAGGCGGCCGACCTGCGCATCCCGGACCACCTGTCGGTCGCCTTCCTGGGCTCCGCGCCGCCGCCGACCGCGACCAGGATCTGGACGTCGTTCGAGATACCACGGGTGGAGATCGGCCGGGCCGCGGTGCAGCTGCTGGTCAACCTGCTCGAAGGCGCGGAACAGCCGCCCCTTCAGCTGGTCGTGCCGTGCACGGACGTACGCGGCAACTCGATCAGCCGGGTGGTGCGGCGATGACCAGGTACGCGTTGCGCACCGCGGCGACCGGCGTCCTGATCGTCTTCGGGGCCGCCACCCTGGTGTTCTTCATCATGCGGGCCGCCCCCGGGGACCAGGCTCTGGTGCTGCTCGGGCCGGACGCCACGGCGGCCGAGGTGGCGGCCGCCCGGACCCGGCTCGGCCTGGACCAGCCGCTGCCGATCCAGTACTGGCACTATCTGACCCAGCTGGCGACGCTCGACTTCGGAGAGTCCTACCGCTTCGGACAGCCGGCGGTCGAGCTGGTGTTGTCCCGGCTGCCGGCGTCGGTGGAGCTCACCCTGACGGCGACCGTCATAGCGATGACGGGCGTCGTCCTCGGCGCGCTGGCCGGCGCCCATCGCGGCCGGTGGATCGACCGCGGGATCTCGGGTTTCGCCCTGACCCTCTACTCCATGCCGCCGTTCTGGATCGGGATCATGCTGATCCTGGTGATGGCGTTGCAGCTCCGGCTGCTCCCCAGCGCCGGCGTCGGCACCCCGGCGCACATCGTGCTCCCGGCGCTCACGCTCGCGGCCCCCTTCACCGCGCTCCTCACCCGGATCACCCGCAGCAGCGTCGCCGACACCATGGCGGAGCCCTACGTGCAGCGGGCGTACGCCAAAGGGCTGAGCACGCGCGAGGTGGTGACCGGACACGTGGTACGCAACGCGGCGACCCCCGTGGTGACCGTCGGCGCGCTGCACGTGAGCACGCTGCTGGGCGGCGCGGTGATCGTGGAGAGCGTCTTCACCTGGCCCGGCCTCGGCTCGTTGCTGGTGACGGCGGTCACCAACCGCGACTACTCGATCGTGCAGGCCGCCGTGCTCCTCATCGCGGTCATCGTGGTCTGCTGCAACGTCGCGGCGGACCTGATCGCCGCCCGGCTTGATCCGCGAGTCAGGCTGGGGGCACGCGCATGAGCGCGGTGACCGTCCGGCCCCGGTTGTGGCCCGTCCGCCTGCGGTCCACGCCGACCGTCGCCACGATCGCCACCGTCGTGCTCGCCGGCTACCTGCTCGTCGGCCTGCTCGGCCCGCTGCTGATCGCGTACGACCCGGTGGCGACCAGCGTGGCGGACCGGCTGCTGCCGATCGGGGCGACGAGAGCGGATGGCACGGTCGCCCTGCTGGGCACCGACGGCGCGGGCCGGGACATGCTCGGCCAGCTCGTCTACGGCGCCAGGACGTCGATCATCATCGGGATCTCCGTGGTGGCCGCCTGCCTGGTGGTGGGGCTGGCCTTCGGGACGCTCGCCGGCTACCTCGCCGGCTGGACCGACGTCGCGATCTCCCGGTTGATCGACATCCTGATGGCCTTCCCCGGCATCCTGCTGGCGATCGTGATCGCCGGCCTCTTCGATCGCAGCATGCTGGTCGTGGTCCTGGCGTTGTCGGTGGCCGGCTGGGTCGGCTTCGCCAGGCTCGCCCGTGGTCTCACCCTCTCGCTGCGCGAACGACCGTATGTCGACGCGGCGCGGCTGATCGGGGTCGCCACTCCGGTCGTGATCATCCGGCACGTCATCCCGTTCGTCATCGGCCCGGTGACCGCGTTGGCGACCACGGAGTTCGCCGGCGCGGTGTTGTCCGAGGCCGGGCTCAGCTTCCTGGGCCTCGGCCTGCCCTCGGCCACGGTCTCCTGGGGTCAGGTCATCGCGAACGGCAAGGACTATCTGGACACCGCCTGGTGGATCTCTGCGCTACCGGGGCTGGCGCTGACCGGCCTCGTGGTGAGCACGGGCCTGCTCGGCGACCATCTCACCCAGCGTCTCGGCACCAGCCGCTGACGGCTCAGCCAATGTCAGGAAGGATTCCCATGAGGCCCGTTCGGCTTCGTCGTGCGGTGGCCCTCGCCGCCGCGACAGTGTCCATCGTCGGGCTGGTCGCTTGCAGCACCACCACCGGCGGCTCGCCGACCGGTGGTGCCGTGCCGCAGGAGCTCGCCGTCGCCGTCTGGACCCCGATCGAGAACCTCGACCCGCACGGCGCGTCCGCGATGGACAACGGCACCCAGGTGGCCGCCAAGGCGATCTTCAGCGCGCTGGTCCGTACGGCGGGGAAAGGCACGTTCGAGGGCGTGCTCGCCGAGTCGTGGCAGGCCAACGAGGACGCCACGGAATGGACGTTCACGCTGCGGAAGGACGTCAAGTTCTCCGACGGCACGCCGGTCACCAGCGCCGACGTCGTGGCCTCCTTCGAGCGGCTGCTGGCGCTCAAGGGCGCGATGGCCGGCAACTTCGCCGGACACAAGGCCAAGGAGAGCGGCACGAACAAGGTCGTCATCACGGCCGAGGACCCCGATCCCGCGCTGCTCGGCAAGCTCATCACCTTCTACGTCACCCCCGCCGCGCACCAGGACGACGACTGGACCAAGCCGATCGGCTCGGGCCCGTTCATCGTCGAGAAGTTCACGCCCGGCCAGAGCCTCGTGCTCACGCCCAACCCCGGCCACTGGCGCGGCAAGCCGGCGCTGAACCGCCTGGAGCTGCGCAGCATCCAGGAGATGGCGGCGCGGATGACCGCGCTGAAGACCGGCGAGGTGGACATGACGTGGGCGGTCCCCGACGACCAGTTGCCCGGCCTGAAGGGCAACTCCGACCTCGTGGTCGAGAAGGACTCGGGCAGCGGCGTCATCACCATGTGGATGAACGGCTCAGAAAAGGGGCTCAAGGAAGCGGCCGTCCGGCGCGCGCTGTGGCAGGCGGTCGACTTCGCCACCATCATCAAGTCGCTCTTCCCTGAGACCGGTTCGGCGGCGAACTCGGTGGTGACCCCCAACGTGCTCGGCCACGCGCCGCAGACCCCGGTGACGTACGACCCGGCCGCCGCCAAGAAGGCGCTGGACGACGCCGGCTGGGACTACGACCAGACGATTCAGATGCAGTTCTCCCAGCCGCAGTTCCAGCAGTTCGCCGACGCGGTGGCGAGCGACCTCGCGAAGATCGGGGTCAAGGCCGAGCCCACCCAGAAGGAGGCGGCGGTCTTCCTGCAGGATCTGCTGGCGTTGAAGTGGGATCTGAACATCCAGCAGCTCGGCACCGCAGGCTTCGACGCGGCGACCAACCTCGGCCGGTTGTACACGTGCGCGGCCAAGCGCACCGGTTACTGCAACCCCGAGCTCGACAAGCTGCTGGCCCAGGCGGGCTCGACCAGCGACACCGCCAGGCGGCAGGAGCTGTACGCGCAGGCCAACAAGATCATCTGGGACGACGCGGTCGGTATGTACCCCATGTTCGTGCGCAACCTGTACGTCCGGAACAAGTCCGTACAGGGCCTCACCGTTCCCCCGGACCTCACGCCGGACTTCTCCACCGTCCGGATCGGCACCGGCGCATCATGAACCGGTCCTCGAACGTCACCGATCCGGTGCCGGCGGAGCTCGACCCGGAGCCGGCGTCGTTGCTGCGGGTCGAGCACCTGTCGATCGACCTGCCGGGCCCCTCCGGCGCCATCCGCGTGGTGGACGATGTCTCGTTCACCGTCGCCGCGGGCCGGACCACCGGCCTGATCGGCGAGTCGGGCAGCGGCAAGACGATGACGGCGACCGCGATCATCGGGCTGCTGCCGGCCGGCGCGGCGGTCTCCGGCCGGCTGCTGTGGCACGGCGAGGACATGACCGCCATGGCGGAGCAGGATCGCCGCCGGCTGCGCGGGCGCGGCATCGCCATGATCTTCCAGGACCCCCAGGCGGCGCTGGACCCGACGCAGACGATCGGCCGGCAGGTCGGCGAGATCCTGCGGCGCGGCGGAATGCCCGCGAAGGAGGTCCGCCGGACCGTGATCGACCTGCTCGGCCGGGTGGGCATCCCGGACCCGGAGACCCGGCACGCTCAGTATCCCCACCAGTACTCGGGCGGGCTGCGACAGCGGGCCATGGTGGCGACGGCACTCGCCGGCTCGCCGGAGCTCATCCTCGCCGACGAACCGACGACGGCGCTCGACGTCACCGTGCAGGCCCGCATCCTCGCGCTGCTGAGGCGCGTCCGCGACGAGGAGGGCATGGCCATGCTGCTGGTCAGCCACGACCTGCGGGTGATGGCACACGTGGCGGACGAGGTCGTCGTCATGTACGCCGGCCGGATCTGCGAAGTCGGCGGCGGCCGGGAGGTGCTCAACAGCCCGGCCCACCCGTACACGCGGGCGCTGGTGGTGAGCGTCCCGGCCGTACGCAGCAAGACGGCCATCGCCGAGCCGCTGCCGGGCAGCCCGGCGAGCCCGGCGGAACGCCCGAGCGGCTGCCCCTTCCACCCGCGGTGCGCCAAGGCGCAGGACCGGTGCCGAAGCGAGGTGCCGCAGATGCGCCGGGTCGCCGCGGGCCGGCAGGTCGCCTGTCACTTCCCGGAGGAGATGTGAGCGCATCGGCTCTGATCGAGGTCAGCGACCTCGTGGTCAACTTTCACACCCGGAGGGAGCGCAGGCGCGGCACCGCACCGAACGCCGTCGACGGCGTCTCCTTCGCCCTTCGCCCTGACGAGACCCTGGCGATCGTGGGGGAGTCCGGCTCGGGAAAGACCACGGTCGCCCGCTGCGTCGTCGGACTCCAGGCACACCAGGAAGGGGCGGTCCTGTTCGACGGGGCTCCGGTCGGCCCGGTGGCGAGGCGGTCACCGGCGACCCGGCGGGCGATCCAGATGGTCTTCCAGGATCCCGCGGCCTCGCTCAACCCCCGGATGAGCGTCCGGTCGATCATCGCCGAGACCTGGCGGACCCACCCCTCGGCCGCTCCGGACGGCCGATCCTGGGATGCCGCGATCGGCGAGCTGCTCGCGGACGTCGGCCTGGACGCCGACGTCGCCACCCGGCGTGCCACGGCCCTGTCCGGCGGGCAGTGCCAGCGGGTCAGCATCGCCCGCGCGCTCGCCCTGCGTCCCCGGCTGCTGGTCTGCGACGAAGCCGTCTCGGCACTCGACGTCTCGGTGCAGTCGCAGATCCTGCGGCTGCTGGCCGGCCTGCGCGCCGCTCGCGGGCTCGCCATCCTCTTCATCACCCACGACCTCGGGGTGGTCCGGCAGATCGCGGACCGGGTGGCGGTCATGCACCAGGGCCGCCTGGTCGAGACCGCGGCCGCCGACGATCTGTTCGAGCGGCCCGACCATCCGTACACCAGGAAACTTCTCGACGCCGCCCTTGACCTTGAGGGCGCCTGAATTCACATGCAACCAGGGGGAACGTTGGAATCGCGGATCACTGATGCGGATCTGGCCATCATCGGCGGCGGCGTCGGAGGAGTCGCCGCCGCGCTCGCAGCTCTGCGACGCGGGCTGCGGGTGGTGCTGACCGAGGAGGGCGACCGCATCGGCGGGCAGTTCACCAGCCAGGGCGTGCCCCCGGACGAGCACAGGTGGATCGAGCAGTTCGGCTGCACCGCCTCCTACCGCCGGTACCGGAACGCGGTCCGCGATCACTACCGGACGTGGTATCCCCTCACCCTGGCGGCCAGGAACCAGCCACACCTGAACCCCGGCCTGGGCCGCGTCGGTGCGCTGTGCCATGAGCCGCGGGTCAGCGGCGCGGTGCTGCGCGCGCTGGTCGACCCCTACCTGAGCAGCGGCCGGCTGCGCGTCCTGCTCCGTGCGCGGCCGGTGGCGGCGGAGACCGACGACGACCGGGTCCGCAGCGTGACGGTGGACTGTGCGGACACCGGCCTGGTGCACATCACGAGCCCGTACTATCTGGACGCGACCGAACTCGGCGACCTGCTGCCGCTCGCGGGTGTGGAACACGTCACCGGGTTCGAGTCCCGGCACGAGACCGGTGAGCCCAGCGCGCCGGAGGTGGCGCAGCCCGGCAACATGCAGGCGTTCTCCTGGGTGTTCGCCGTCGATCACCGCGAGGGCGAGGACCACGTGATCGACCGGCCGGCGAACTACGACCACTGGAGCGCGTACCGTCCCGACTACTGGCCCGGACCGCAGGTCGGGCTGACCGCCCCGGACCCGCGGACGCGGGAGCCGCTGACACGGACGTTCACCCCCAACATCCGGTCAGGGCCCGTGCTCGCCGACCAGAGCCAGGACCCGGGCGATCGCGAACTGTGGGAGTTCCGCCGGGCCGTCGCGCGCGAGCTGTACGAGCCCGGCTTCGTGACCAGCGACGTCACCCTGGTGAACTGGCCGATGATCGACTACGTGGCGGGGCCCCTCATCGGAGTGGGCGAGGAGGACAAGGCCCGCCACCTCGCCGGCGCGCGTGAGCTCTCCGCGAGCATGCTCTACTGGCTGCAGACCGAGGCGCCACGGCCGGACGGCGGCCGCGGCTGGCCGGGGCTACGGTTGCGGCCGGACGTCATGGACACTCCCGACGGCTTCGCCGCCGCCCCCTACATCCGCGAGTCCCGGCGGATCAGGGCCGAATACACCATCGTCGAGCAGGACGTGTCTCTCGCCGTGCGAGGTGTGGCGGGCGCGACGCCGTACGACGACGCGGTCGGCATCGGCATGTACCGGATCGACCTGCACCCCTCGACGGGCGGCGACAACTACATCGACGTCCCCAGCTGCCCGTTCCAGATCCCGCTCGGCGCCCTGCTGCCCGTACGCATGAGGAACCTGTTGCCGGCCGGCAAGAACATCGGCAGCACGCACATCACCAACGGCTGCTACCGGCTCCACCCCGTGGAGTGGAACATCGGCGAGGCCGCCGCCTCACTGGTGGCCTACTGCCTGGGGGAGACGGTGGAGCCGCACGATGTCCGGCGCAAGGAAGGACACCTGCGGGCGTTCCAGGGCGCGCTGAAGGCCGACGGCGTGGAGCTGTCCTGGCCGGAGATCCGGGGGTACTGATGCCGGTGTCAGGTGTGATCGTCCCCGCCGTGACCCCGATCGGCGAGAGCGGACGCCCGGACCTCGCGGCCGGCCTGGGGTACTTCGGCGCGCTCGCCGCCGCGGGCATCACGAAGATCATGCTCCTGGGCACGAACGGCGAAGGGCCGTTGCACCAGACGGAGGAGATCAACGCGTTCCTCGGCGACGCCGTCGGCCACTGGCGGCGGCTGGCGCCGGACGGCTCCGTCGTCGTCAACGTCTCGGCCGCCGGCACCCGTGAATCGCTCAGGCGGGCCGAGATCGCCGCCGAGGCCGGGTGTGACGCGGTCGCCCTCAGCCCGCCCTGCTATTTCCACCATGACGAGCGCGACGTCGTCGAGCACTACCGGGCGAGCCGTACCGCGGCCGTGCCGGTGATCGCGTACAACATCCCGCGGTACGCGCCGCCCTTCTCGGCGGGCTCGATCGCGGCCGTCGCCGACATGGAGCACGTCGCCGGCGTCAAGGACAGCTCCGGTGACACGGACATCCTGCGCCAGTGGCTCGACGTCAAGCGCCACCGGCCGGACTTCGGGGTGAGCCAGGGAGCGGAGGGCAAGATGCTCGACGCGCTGGCCGCGGGCGCGGACGGGATCACCCCCGGAATCGCCAACATCGCCCCGCGCGTCGCGCTGGAGCTGGTCGCCGCCTACCACGCCGGCGATCAAGATCGTGCCGTCCTGGCCCAGAAACGGGTCATCCGGTTGCTCGGGGTGCACGGGATCCGGGCCGGAGTCCCGGTCGTCAAGGCGAGCCTGGCCATGCGGGGCCTGTGCCGCGCCGAGGTCGCCCCACCGCTGCGGACCCTCGACGACGGCGAGCTGGCGGCACTGCGCGAGTTCCTGACGGGATTCGAGCCGGACCTGATCGGAGCCGCCGATGGCTGACGTCGAGTGGTGGCGTACCGCGGTGATCTACCAGATCTACATCCGGTCCTTCGCGGACGGCGACGGCGACGGGATCGGCGACATCGCCGGGATCCGCAGCCGCCTGGGCTATCTGGCCGAGCTCGGTGTCGACGCCATCTGGATCACGCCGTGGTACGCGTCGCCGAACAACGACGGGGGCTACGACGTATCCGACTACCGCGCCATCGCCCGCGAATACGGCGACGTACGCGGGGCCGAGCAGCTCGTCGCGGAGGCGCACCGGCATGGCCTGAAGGTGATCCTGGACATCGTGCCGAACCACACGTCCACCGATCATCCCTGGTTCCAGGCCGCGCTCGCCGCCCCGCCGGGCTCCGCGGAACGCGCCAGATACCACTTCCTGGACGGCCGGGGAGCCGCGGGGGAGGTCGTGCCCAACGACTGGCGCAGCACGTTCGGCGGCCCGGCCTGGACCCGGGTGCCCGACGGGCAGTGGTACCTGCACCTGTTCGATCCCACCCAGGCCGACCTGAACTGGTCCAACCCCGAGGTTCGCGCGGAGTTCCTGGACCTGCTGCGCTTCTGGTTCGACCGCGGGGTCGACGGGTTCCGCGTCGACGTCGCCACCGGCCTGGTCAAGCACCCCGGCTATCCCGATCTGGGCTACCGCGAGGAGGACCTGCTCGTCCTCACCGACGTGCCCGACCATCCGCACCGGGACCGCGACGAGGTGCACGCCGTCTACCGGGAGTGGCGCGAGGTGGCCGATGCCTACGACCCGCCGAGGGTCTTCGTGGCCGAGGCGTGGGTGGCGGATCCCGAGCGGCTGGCCCGGTACGTGGCGCCGGCCCAGCTCCACACCGCCTTCAACTTCCCCTTCCTGCAGTCCGCGTGGGACGCCGGCGATCTGTTCACGGTGATCGACTCCACGCTCCGCACGATGTCGCTCTCTGGGCCGCTCTCTGGGCCGCTCTCTGGGCCGCTCTCTGGGCCGCTCTCTGGGCCGCTCTCTGGGCCGCTCTCTGGGCCGCTCTCTGGGTCCCTCCCCGGTGCGCCGCCGACCTGGGTGTTGTCCAATCACGACGTCGAACGGACGGTGACCCGCTACGGCCGTGCCGACACCCGCAAGCACCAGGGAAGGTCCGGTCACGAGCTGGGCCCGGTCGACGAGGATCTGGGCCGCCGTCGCGCCAGGGCCGCGCTGCTGCTGATGCTGGCGCTGCCCGGCGTCGCCTACCTCTATCAGGGCGAGGAACTCGGGCTGCCCGAGCACATGGACATCCCCGACGATCGCCTCCGGGATCCGATCTGGACCCGTTCCGGCGGGCGGCGCCGAGGACGCGACGGCTGCCGCGTACCGCTGCCCTGGACGCCGGCACCGGACGGCGCCGGGTTCGGTTCGGCGGACCCATGGCTTCCGCAGCCTCCTGGCTGGGGGCGGCTCTCGGTGGCGAACCAGGTGGACGACCCGGCCTCCACCTACCACCTCGTGGCGCGGGCGCTGCGGATCCGGCGGGAGCTGGACGTCCCCCAGGAGCTCGAATGGGTGGACCGAGCCGGCTCGGTCCTGCGCTTCCGGCGCGGACCGGACTTCGAGTGCGTCGTCAATATCGGCGCCACGGAGGTGCCGGTGCCCCCGGGCACGCTCACCCTCCTGCGCAGCGACACCCTCGACGCGGCACACGATCCGCTCGGACCGGACACCGCCGCCTGGTTGCGCCCGCAGGGCGGGAGCGGGCCATGAGACGGCCCAACATCGTGCTGATCCTCGCCGACGACCTGGGCTATTCGGACATCGGCTGTTATGGCGGTGAGATCCGCACGCCGAACCTCGACCGGATCGGGCGGTCCGGGGTGCGGCTGTCGCAGTTCTCCAACACGGCACGATGCAGCCCGTCGCGCGCGTCCCTGCTGACCGGGCTGCATCCGCACCAGACCGGTATCGGTGTTCTCGCAGGCAACGGCGCACCCGGAGGGTATCCGGGCAGCCTCAACGACCGCTGCGTGACCGTCGCCGAACTGCTGGGAGCCGCCGGGTACGCCACCGGCATGTCGGGCAAATGGCACCTGAGCGGGCCGTTGCGGGAGCCGGCCGACTCGTGGCCCACGCGGAGAGGGTTCGGCGACTTCTTCGGAACGCTCAGCGGATGCGGGAGCTACTACGACCCGGCGACGCTGTACCGAGGCGAGGTGGACGCGAGCGCCGAAGTCCGCGATCCGCGATTCTTCTACACCGATGCGATCACCGATCACGCGGTGGAGTTCATCGGCCGGGAGGCCGCCGCCGGTCGTCCGTTCTTCGCCTACGTGGCCTACACCGCGCCGCACTGGCCGCTGCACGCGCCCGAGGAGGACATCGCCGGATACGACGGCGTCTACGCCGCGGGCTGGGACGAACTACGCGCCCGCCGGCTGGATCGGCTGCGCGCCGAGGGCCTGCTCGGCGCCGAGTCGGCACTGTCCGCGCCCGACCCGGCGCAACCACCGTGGGCGGCGGCGCCGGATCAGGCGTGGGAGGCACGCCGCATGCAGGTGTACGCCGCCCAGGTGGAGCGGATGGACCGGGGCATCGGCCGGATCCTCGACCAGCTGACGGCATCCGGAGTCTCCGACGACACCATCGTGGTGTTCCTGTCGGACAACGGCGGCTGCGCCGAGATCCTGCCGCTCGGCGACCCAGCAGAGTTCCGGACCAGACGGCACATCGTGCCGGCGACCACCCGGGCGGGCGCCGAGTTACGCGTCGGCAACACCCCGGACGTCGACCCCGGCCCGGAGGACACCTACGTGAGTTATGGCCCGGCGTGGGCCAACCTGTCGAACACCCCGTTCCGCCTCTACAAACGATGGGTCCACGAGGGAGGCATCGCGACCCCGTTCATCGTGCACTGGCCCGCGGGGGGCCTGGCCGCGGGCCGGATCGTCCGAACGCCCTTTCAGCTCACCGACGTGCTGCCCACCCTGCTCGCCGCCGCCGGCGTCGACTATCCGCGTGAGTACCGGGGGCGGGAGGTGCCGCCCCCCGAGGGGCGCAGCATGTTGCCCGCCCTGCGCGGGGCGCCGGTCCCGGACACGTGGCTGTTCTGGGAGCACCTCGGCAACGCCGCCGTACGCCGGGGGCGGTGGAAGCTGGTCCGCGAACACGCGGGGCCATGGGAGCTGTACGACATGGACACCGACCGCTCCGAGCTGGCCGACCTCGCCGACCGCCGCCCCGGCCTGGTCGCCGAGCTGGCCACGGCTTACCAGGGCTGGGCGCGGCGGGTCGGCGTCATAGCCCGGCGCTCACCTCCGTCACCTGCCAGCCGACGGCGCGGGCGCAGGTGATCGTCTGAGACGCCGGTGTCGTGGGCGCGCGAACCTACGTGGCCGCGTGCTTACGGGCGTTCGTGGTGAGGGTGTTCTGGTGCCTCCACGAGCTGAGGTGCTCGTAGATCACCTTGGCGAAACCCGGCGCGGTCTTCTGCTCGGTCCAGGAACGTTGGAGTTCGGACCCGATGGCCAGCCAGTTCGCCGGGACCACCCCGGCCTGGACCAACCGCAGCACAGCGGTGTCGTGAGTCTCCTTGGTGGTGGCAGCCGAGGCGTCGACCACCGCGTACACCTCATGACCGCGGTCGAGAGCGGTCAGGGCGGTCAGCGCCAGGCAGACGTCGGTCTGAACACCCGCCATGATCAGTCGCCGGCGCCCGGTCGCCTCGATCGCGGCGGCGAAGTTCTCGTCGTAGAACGCGTCGAAGCCCTCGTGCCGGTGGATGACGGGGTGGTCGCCCAGGACCTCGGCGAGCTCCGGGTACAGCGGGCCGGACGGCGCGTCATCGTAGCCGTTCGTGACGACCAGCGGCATGTCGAAGACCTTCGCGACCTTCGCCAGGGCGACTGCGCCGCTGATGTTCTCTTCGAGTGTGTGAGATCCGATTAGGTTGGAGAAGCCGATCGCGTGGTCGATCAGGACGATCGCGCTGTTGTCCGGGGAGAGCGGTGTGCGTGCCATTGTCTGTCCTCTTCCGCTGTCGGAACTGCAGGTGCGGGTGGATCCGACCACCCGGCGACATCAGCTCTAACTTGTCTGCACAGGCAGATATTTCCGATGCGTGGCCCGGTGCGCTGTGATACCGCGCACACATGTCTGCGGGCCTTGTGGCCAGCGCTCCGCTATCGTCGCTCAGCGGTGCTCCGAGAAGGTCCTGCTGTCCGTGCGTCCTGGGGTCGCCACCCCTGCGGCCGGGGCTAGCCGGCGACCTGCGTGGTGACGCGCTGGATGGCCTTGACGGCGATGTCGGGCTGGTCGGTGTAGATGTAGTGCCCGCTCCTGGTGGCGGTGCTCAGCGTGCTGTTGCTGGAGATGGCGAGCCACTTGCGCTGGCCTGCGGCCCACGCCTTCTCCAGGCGCGGCCCGTAGGCGGGGACGGCCTCCAGGTACGGCTGCCCGTGCGTGATCACCTCGACCGGGATGTCCCCGGCGGAGCGGACCTTGCCGTCGGGGATGACGAGCTTCTCCGGGTTCTGCCCCTTGAAGACCGCCAGGTTCTGCGCGCGCACCCCGGCCGCCGGGCCCTTGGCCGAGCCCGGGATCACCTTGGCGATGTCACCGGCCATGGTGGAGGGGGTGGCGTCCATCAGCACCAGTCCCTTGACGCGGTCCTGGTGGCCGGGGGCGTAGCGGGCGGCGATCAACCCGCCCAGCGAGTGCCCGGCCAGCACGACCGGACGGTCACCGGCGATCCGCTCCAGCACCCCGGTCAGGATCTTGCCGGTGCTGTCGAAGTCCTGGGGGCCCTGCGGCTGGTCGCTGCCGCCCGCGCCGAGCCGGTCGTAGGAGCAGACCCGGTTCTTCTCGCTCAGCGTCTTCTGCAGAGCGGCCATCTTGTCCAGCGTGTCGCCCCCACCGTGCATCAGCACGATGACCGGCTTACCGTCCGCCGCGTCACCCGCACACGACACGTTCACCGACCGGCCCGCAACGTCGATCTTCTTCGTCCCGTCGATCAGGTCGGCCTCGACCTGCTGCTCCGCGGAGGCGATGGGGTCCCAGTTCTCCCACGCGTCGCCGTTGCAGCCGGCGGCTCCCGCGCCGATCACGGTGCTGCACAGAGCGGCCAGAACGGTTGCCTTGATCGTGCGGGGCATGGGTCCTCCAGTGATTGACGGGGTGGTGTGGTGGGAAGCGGCGAAGCGCCTCAACCACGCCTCAACGCTAGGGATCGGGCGGTCCCCGAAGCGTCCCCGCACGGTGGACATTCGCCGGTAGCTCGCACGGGGGACAAGCCCGCCGGCGTCCTCCGAGTGAACCGGTCACCAGAGCGGGTGGACCGGCGGTCCTACAGCGTCGCGTGATCGCCGATCGCGCGGCCGGTCAATGATCCGGCCGTCTCGCGGCCCAGCGCCGCACCGCGTAGAGCAGGCCCGAGACGCCGAAGAGCACCAGGGTGATCAACAGCCACCGCCCGAGGTAGGGGGAGGTGCTCAGTCCGACCGCTCCCCGATAGTTGCGCTCGGCACCGCGCATGATGAGCGGGAACCACACCACCAGCAGCAGGCAGGACAGCCCGGCCGGCACCCGTACGTGATTGACCACCGCCGGCCGCCATCCGGCCGGGCGCGCCCGGCCGAGGCGCGCCGGAAGCTTCGGCAGGGAGCGGATCGCGGTGTCGGCCGCCGAGTACAGCGGCCACAACACCAGATCGTGGAAGATGACGGCGCCGACGAACCACACGGCGAATCCCATCCCGATGCCGGCCCCCACCACGCGGGTGGCGGCGTAACCGGCGACCGCGAAGCAGGCCGCCAGCCCGAGCAGGTGCCACGGGCCGGCACCGTAGGCGCTCGCCCACCGGCTCGCGCCGCGACCGCGGCGGGTCACCGCCCCTCCCGGCGGAACTCGAGTTCGCGCACCCACTTGGTGTTGTGCACGCCCGGGGCGTTCGGCACGATGATCCGCGCGGGAAACCCGTGGTCAAGGGACAGATCGGCGCCGTTGACCCGCAGCGCCAGCAGCGAACGCGGGTCGGCCACCTGCCCGGTGCTGAGTGATGCCTGGCCGAAATAGCCCACACGTTGCAGAGATCTGGCCGTGACCGCCGCCGCGCCGGGTGGGAGGCCGGCCAGGCGGGCCAGGTCCGCCAGCCGCACACCTGTCCAGACCTGCTCGGTCGACCACCCCTCCACGCAGGCGATCGGCAGCGCGTAGGTGTGCAGCGGCATCGCCAGCAAGTCCGCACGGGACAGGTGAATCCGGCTCGCCCCCACGACCGCCAGCCGCCACCCGTCGCCTGCCTCCGCCGCGGTGACACCGAGGCTCGCCGCCGTCTTGTTGACCTGGAAGTCGTTGGGCCCCGTCCCGTACTCGCGCCCGTGCGGTGCCAGCAAGGCCGTCCGGCGCAGCGGCCCGTCCAGCGTCTGGCCGGCCGACAGGCCGAACATCAGCACCGAGCCACCGCCGACGAACGCCAGCACGCCGCGCCGGGACATGGTGGGCGGCGCCGGATCCGCCGGGACCAGGCCGTTGGGGTCGGGAGGTTCCGGTCGCGTGTCGGCCAGGCGTGTGCGCAGTTCGCGACGCAGGTCCCGGGACCGCACCGCGCGGATCGCCCGCGGCAACCGCACGGCGACGTGGACGGCCAGCGCCGCCAGAAAGATCCACGCACCGTACAGATGCGCCGGATAGAAGGAGAAGGGAAAGACGTAGAAGAGCTGGATGTTGAGGATCCCGGTAGCGAACTGAAATCCCGCACCGCCGACCAGCAGCACCAGGCTGGCACGGTCGACGGCCTGCGCGATCGAGCGAGCCGGCGGCCACTCGAACAGCTTGGGGATCACCGACCACAACTTGGCGAGGAGCACCGGAACCAGCGTCAGCCCCAGGACGACATGGGTGCCCTGGGTGACCCGGTACAGCCATGCCGGGTGCGTCGGCCAGTCGAAGAGGTAGAAGCCCAGCAGCCCCTTACCCGGCGTCATGTCGTTCCCCGGCAATCGGGGCTCATAGGCGGCGTACGACAACAACCCGGTGACCGCGACGATGACGAGCCCGACGAGCAGGACGAGACCGAACACCGACGTGAGCCAGGGTCCGCGCAACGGGCTCCGCCAGAAACCCGGCCGGAACGGCCCGGGAGGCCCGTTTCCCGCCCGCAACCCAGCCCTCAGCCGTGTCTTCAGCCGTGTCTTCACCTGTGCCCGCAACCGTCCGGCCCGGCGACTCTCCACAGCGGACGCGTTCCGCGCATGGGCGCGCCCGTGCGGCGTATCCGGCACTGATCCCCCCGAAGCCGTTGTCGGATGCTGGGGTCCTTACCGCAAATGCCGCCTTCAACGCATGACAACGGTAAACATCCCGCTATGCTGCGATCGCCTTGGGCGAGGGCGTGTGGTCCGTGGTGCCACGTCGTCCTGACGTGCTCGTCCGTGTGCAGCCGCGCGACGAGGGTGCTTCTATCCTGTGTCGATGGACTTGGAGTTCAGCGGCGAGATGTGGTTCTGGAAAGGGCCGGCGCCGTGGCACTACATCACCGTTCCCGATGACGAGTGCCGCGATCTGGCGTCGATCGCCGCCCTGGTGAGCTATGGCTGGGGCATGATCCCGGTTGCGGCTCGGATACGGGGGACCCGGTGGAGGACGTCGCTGTTCCCCCAAGACGGGCGCTATCTCGTGCCGGTCAAAGCGGCGGTGCGCAAGGCCGAGCGGGTCGGCGTGGGGGACGTGGTGACCGTTCGGCTGACCGTCGATGTCTGACGCAACCACTGGGCCGGCTGTCTGCCCCCTGACGACGGTCCCGTTCCAGCGTTGACGCGACGGTGATCCGACGCGTGTTCGTACCGGCTGTCACAGCTGCCTCACGGAGCAATTACGCCAATTGTGACCCATTATGCCCGATCTTGACCTAACCTTGTGCAGTCTATGAACGTTTCTCACAGATTCGCAGCGCTCGCATCCACCGGTGTGGCCCTCACGATGGCCGTGACCTCGCAGGTGTTCGTCCTGAGCGACGTGGCGTCGGCGTCCGCGGCATCCAGCAATCAGATCCAGCAGGCTGTCCACCCGCTCGCGGGGGCCGCGGTGAGCACGCAGAGCCGGAGCGCCAGTGCGAACAAGTCACTGGCCACCAGGAACCGGATCTACCGGACCGGCCGCCTCACCGACGTGAACTGCTCGCCCGGCGCGCTGCCTTCTGGGAGCACGCGTGCGTACAAGCGTTTCCTGACGCGCGTGACCAACTGTCTCAACAAGGCGTGGGGCTCGCAGTTCCGCAAGGCGCGGATGCCCTTCTCCAAGCCGCGGCTGCGCATCATCACCAGGAAGGTGAACACGCCCTGCGGCAGGTGGAGCACCGGCGCCGACGGCTACTACTGCTCCTCCAACCGCACGATGTACATGCTGATCACCAGGAAGCAGCTCCGCCAGCCGTTCCCGCTGGGGATCGCGCGGCTCATGGCTCACGAATACGGCCACCACGTGCAGCAGATCTCGAAGATCTGGAGCTACTACTGGACGGCCCGTAACTCGGCCGGCAGGTCCCAGCGCCTGGCGCTGTCGCGCAGGTCCGAACTGCAGGCCGAGTGCTTCTCCGGCGCCTTCATGTCGACGCTGCGAGACGGGTCGCACTTCTCGGACCGGCAGTGGAACTACACGGTGGACTGGTTCAGGAAGAACGGCGCCAAGGCCTGGCCGCAGAACGACCACGGCAGGGGGCCCACGCAGGCGGCCTGGATGACGCGCGGCTACAACAGCGGCTCTCCCGGATCGTGCAACACCTGGGTCGCGTCGGCTCGCAGCACCACCTGAAGTCTCGTCACCTTTGATGAACGAACTTGGCGCGGACACTGACGCCGAGTCCAGGTTGATCACCGCGCTGTCCATCACGTTCTCATAGGAAAGGGCCGGGCCCGTCGCGGGCCCGGCCCTTTCCTCTTCGCATTGACCTCCGCGGGCTCCCCGGCCGCGATGCTCAACGCGGACCAGGCCCAGTACGCGGTGAGCAAGACAGGCGATTACGTCGCGCTGCCAGCGAACTCGATCAAGTCGACCAGCGACGACGTCGCCAGGTTGTCGGCCAAGGACTGACCCGCCCGCGGGGGCCGCCACCGGCCTCCCGTGTGCGGGCTCCCTCCCGGCTTCATGGACAGGCCCGGAGAAGAAACACCCCGGATTCGGACGTCGCGTGGGTTCCTCCGCATGCCCGGCGGGGTGGCGGTGGCGGACGGCCGTGGCTGCGGCCCCCGACGAGCTTTACGTCAGGCTGTTCAAACGCGGCGTCGCCGACAATCTCCACGAGGCGATTCAGGGCCCGGCTGACTTTCCCTTGTAAAACAAACATGTGCTGGGCAGAATGCACTCAAGGAATCCGTTCGGCGAAAGGGGCGTCCGGTCGTGGTGCAGCTCGAAGAAGCCGGCCTGCGCGTAGACGCGGTGACCGCTTCGAATTCCGCCGGCAACTGACAGTGCCACGGGCGAGGCGTCGCGCCTCACCCGTCCGGGAGGAGCGCGTGACGGAGTGGCGCCCCCGCCTGCGGGAAAGCGTGATCGTCCAGGCCGAGGGCCACGAACTGCTCTTCCTGTGCACGGCGGACAGAACCGTGAAGAGATTCGCCGCCGACGATTTTGTGAAACACGTGATAAAGCTTCTCGACGGCACGCGCACATATGCCGAGATCGAACGCTCCGTCGGTGACTCGCAGGCGCTCGGCGAGGTGCTGCAGATCCTCACGGAAGAAAGGCTCCTGAGTCGCGTCGGAGACCTGGAGTCGTCCTTTTCGAAGCTCGGCGAGGAACGTGCCGAATTCTACGACCGCCAATTGCGGCTGCTCCAGGATTTCTGCGACCAGGGCCGCGCCGACGTCATCTGCGGCGCGCGGTTGCAGGAGCGCGTCGACCGCTCGACCGCGGTGGTGTGCGGCGTCGGCGGGCTCGGCGGCTGGGTCGTGCTCTCCCTGGCGAACGCGGGTGTCGGCACGGTCCGCCTGTGCGACTTCGACCGGGTGGAGCCGTCCAACCTGACCCGGCAGGCCCTGTTCGCCCTCGCCGACGTGGGAGCGCCCAAGGTGGAGGCGGCTGCCGCCAGGCTGCGGGCGGCCAATCCCTTTGTCACGGTCGAGACCTTCGACCGGCGCGTCACGTCGTCCGCCGACCTGACCGACCTGGTGGACGGCGCGGGCATCGTGATCAACGCGATGGACCTGCCCACGCCCAACGACACGGCCACCTGGGTCAGCGAGGCCTGCCGGCCGGACGTGCCGCACATCCTGGGCACCGGGTACGCGTACCACATCGGGGTGCTCGGCGCGACGGTCCTTCCTGGCAGAACGGCCTGCTGGGCGTGCGTGCGGGCCGCGACCTTCGCCGACCACGGGCGCCATCGGATGGAGTCGCTGATCGGCAAGAGGCAGAAGGCGGGCGCCATCGGGGCGTTGTGCGGGCTGGTCGGCACGATCCTGGCCTGGGAGGCGATCCGGGTCCTGACGGGGCTGGAGCCGGCGCTGAGCGGCAAGTGGAGCGAGGTGGACTTCTGGCCGCTGGAGATCCGTTCGCGCCCCATCCCGCGGCGACCCGACTGCCCGATCTGCGGGGAGGAACGCGGTGGAGCCCCGTTCCAGCGACCGGACGGCTCTGATCACCCCTGACGGCACGCCGCTTCCGCGGAAGGCTTCCGCGCGCCCGCCGCAGCCGCAGATCAGCGGTAGCCGTTCTCCTTCAGTTCGACGACCCAGGCACGACGCTCGGCGATCTTGCCGTCACGCATGACGAACACCTCCGCCATGGACATGCGCATCTCGCCGCCCGCGACTCGCTTCACCGTCCCGGTGAATTCCGCCATGACGACATCGCCCTGCTCGACCATGCGCACGACCTCCAGGTGAGGAGGGTCGATGAGTCCGGGCGGGCCGTCGATGGCCCGGTCGTAGGCGTTTTTGCCGGTCAGGTGGAAGGCGCCGAAGACGGTCCACTCGATGCGTCTGTCAGGCAGGACAGGATCTGCTCGTGGTCGTTCTTGCGGAACCCGTCCAGGTAGGTGTTGACGGTCTCGATATTCCGTGACATGTCTGCTCCTTCTCCTCGGGATGCCGTCCAGGGGGCGCACTGTTGCGCGAACCGGCGGCTCCCTCGCAGGTAGGTCGGAGCAACCCCGAGGGTTCTCGACATCACTCTGGCAACCAAACGTCCAGCAGCAGGACATCAGGCGCGTTCGACACCGATGTCGTAAGGGGATCGAGGGCAGGGCAGGAAAAGTTCGCAATCGTTTCTTCACCCAGCGGACCGCCGAAACGGGCCGTCCAGGTTTACAGTGCGTCCATCCAAGGGAGCACGATGAAGTTCGGGATATTGGGTCCACTGACGGTGTGGCGAGAGGGTGAGCCGCTCGATCTCGGCACGCCCAAGGCCCGGGTGCTGTTAGCGGTCCTGCTGTGCCAAGCGGGTAACCCTGTTTCGGAAGATCAACTGGCCGTGGCGCTGTGGGGGAACACCCCTCCGAAGAGCGCCACCAAGAATGTGCAGACCTACGCCCACCGGCTCCGGCGGCACCTGAGCGACCCGGCTCGCGTCGTGCGGCAGGGCTCCGGCTATCTGGTGCCGGTGGCCCCGGACGAGCTGGATGCGGCGAGATTCGAGAAGCTGGCGGGCTCAGGGCAGGCGGCGGAGGCTGCCGGTGAGCCGGAGGAGGCGACCCACCGCCTGCACGAGGCGCTGAGTCTCTGGCGCGGGCCCGCGTTCGCCGGCATGGCCGATGTCCCGATGCTGGCCGCGGAGGCCGTGCGGCTGGACGAGGTCCGCCTGTCAGTCCTGCAGTCGCGGATCGCCGTGGACCTGAGGCTGGGACGCCACGCCGGGCTGTTGGGCGAGCTGATCGCGCTCACCGGCGAATACCCCCTGCGGGAGCGGCTGCGCACGCAGCTGATGCTGGCGCTGTACCGCTGCGGGCGGCGGGCGGACGCGCTCGCCGAATACACGCGTGCCCGCAAGACCCTGATCGAGGAGACCGGTCTGGACCCGGCCGAAGAGCTGCACGACATGCATCAGAGAATCCTCACGGAGGACCCCTCACTCGACCTCGTTCCTCGCGCCATGGCGACGATCCCGGGCTCGCCTGCGCGGGGCCCGCGCAGGCCGGCCGAGGCCCAGCGGGCCTACCGTGAACGTGCCGCGCGCCGCCCGGAGGAACGGGGCGTCGAGACGGGCGAGAAAACGCGGCACACGCCCACACGTTCCAGGTCCGCCGACCGTACCGTCCATGTCAGCGCTCTGACGCCTGAGCTTCGAGTGGCCCCCACCCCCGCCGAGTTGCCGCCGGACATCGCGGAGTTCACGGGCAGGGACGGCGAGGTGGCGGACCTCACCGAGGTCCTCACCAAGCCACGGCCGGGCACCGTCGCCATGGCCAGCATCGCGGGCATGGGGGGCCTGGGCAAGACCACGCTCGCCGTGCACGTCGCGCACCGGATCGCGGGTCGTTTTCCCGACGGCCAGCTCTATGCGGACCTGCGCGGCGCCTCCGCCGACCCTGCCCGCCCGGAGGACGTGCTCAGCCGGTTCCTGTTCGCCCTGGGCATCAGCGCCACCCGCATACCCGAATCCCTGGAAGAACGTGTGGCGTTCTACCGCAGCTGCATGGCCGGACGGCGAATTCTCATCCTGCTGGACAATGTCGCAGGGGAGGAGCAGGTACGGCCGCTCCTGCCCGGGGCCCCCGGCACGGCCGTGCTTCTCACCGGACGTGTCCGGCTGGTCGGTCTCGAAGGTGCGAGCCTGCTGGAGCTCGACGTCCTGCCGTCGGCCCAGGCCATGGACCTGCTGAGAAAGATCGTCGGCGACGCGCGCGTCCAGGACGACCCGGACGCGGCTCTGGAGATCATCCGGCTGTGCGGCCGGGTCCCGCTGGCGGTCCGCATCTCGGCGGCCAGGCTCCTCGGCAGAAGGCAGTGGAGTCTGTGCCACCTCGCCGGCGTCCTCGGGGAGGAACGGCACCGGCTGGACGAACTTGTGGCGGGGGACCTCGACATCCGCGCCGGATTCGAGATGAGCTACCGTACGCTTCCCGCTGGCGCGCAGCGGGCCTTCCGGCTGGCCGGGCTGCTCGACGCGCCCGACTTCGCCTCCTGGGCGGTGGCGGCCCTCCTGGACGTGCCGATGCGGCAGGCGGAACGCGTGATCGAAGCCCTGGTCGACGCGCATCTGCTGACCCTCACCGGGACGGACGAGACAGGCAGGCTCAGATACCGCTTCCACGACCTGATCCGGTTGTACGCGCGCGAGCGGGCGCAGCGCGAGGATCCCGAACCCGATCGCCAGGCCGCGCTCCGGCGGGCCCTGGGTGCGTGGCTGGCACTGGCGGAGGTCGCGGCGGAGCACGTCCCGGGCCCCTGCTTCGCACCCATGCACAGCAGCGCGCCACGCTGGCGGCTGCCCGCGGCGGTCTCCGGCCCGCTGCTCGCCGACCCGATGGCCTGGTTCGGCGCGGAGCACGCCGCGCTGATGGCGGGGGTCGCCCAAGCGTGCGAGGCGCGCCTGACCCAGCTCGCCTGGGATCTCGCGGGGTCCACCGAGACGTACCTCAACGTGCGCGGCCTGTATGACGGCTGGCAGCGCATGCATGAGCAGGCGCTCGCGCTCTGCCGTGAAACCGGCGACAAGCGCGGCGAGGCCGTGCTGATGCGCGGTCTCCTGGAGGTCACAACCTGGAGCTCACCGGCGGGCCCAGGGCCGGCGATGACACGGATGCGGGCCGGCGCTTCGCAGCTCCTCGACCTGTTCACCATGCTGGACGATCCGGTCGGAATGGCCGACGCCCTGGCCACCCTGGCCTGGAGCATGACGGCCGACGGGAACGGCGGCGTACAGGCGCTCGCCCTGGCGGAGCGCGCCCTGCGGACGGCCGCCTACGCGGACTACCTCGGCGGCCAGGCGCGGGCCTATCACGTGATGGCGATCATCCACGGCGAGGACGATCCGCAAGCGGCGCTCACGGTCCTGGAGCAGGCGACGAAGGTCGCCGAGGCGCTCGGCAACGCTCACTACACCACGACGATCACCCAGTTTCTCGGCGCGGCGAAATCGTTCTGCGGTGACATAACGGGCGGCCAGGAGCTGCTGGAGAGTTCCCTGGAAATGGCGCGGCGGTTGAACTACCGCTATCTGGAGACGTTCTCGCTGCTCTACCTCTCGAAGCTGTTCGTCGCGGTCGGGGACGAGCGGGCCAGGGCGACCGTCGAGCTGACGCTGGCCCACAGTGAGGGGGGCAACTTCGGCCATTACCTCGCCGACGCCCTCAGCGTTCTCGGACAGTTGAACCTGGCCGAAGGAGATCTGCCCGCCGCCATCGCCACCCTCGAACGCTCGGTCCGGGTTTGGCGAACCCGCGGCTCGATCCCCTACCTGGCGCGTACGCTCCGCGCCCTCGGCGACGCCCACGGCGCCGCCGGCGACCACCGTACGGCCAGGGCTGTCTGGGAAGAGGCCCGCGAACTGTTCCGCGAGATCTCGCACGAGGACGGCGTGAGAACGCTGGACGCCCGGCTCGCGACTCCCTGACTCGCCCCCGCCACCGCGACCGGATCATCAGGTACAGCGCCCTACAGGAAGAGCTCACACATGCGCGCCATCTACGCCGTCACCCATCCGGAGGCGACGCACCACGTCGAGGGGATCGTCGGCGGCTGGCATGATTCGCAACTGACGCCGGCCGGCCTCAGCGCGGCGGCCTCCATCGCCCAGGCGTTGCGGGCCCGGATCCCGGACGGCGCCGACGTGGAGCTGTTCTCCTCGGATCTGCGGCGCACCCGGCAGACCGCCGAGAAGGTCGCCGAGCTGTTCGGTCTGAAACCGATCCTGGACCGCAGACTGCGGGAGAAATCCTACGGAGAGGCGGGGGGAAGGCCGCAGGAGTGGCTGGACCAACGATTCGTCCCGCCGCCGGCGGCCGGGGAACGGCTGGAACACGACGAGGGCGTGGAGGGTGCCGAGACCAAGGCGGCGTTGGCGCAGCGCATCTACGCGGCCATGGACGAGATCTTGCAGCGCCCGTGTGAACACCAGATCATCGTGACGCACGGTGGCTCCCTGACCTTCGTCGTGGCGTCCTGGATCAAGATGCCGATCAAGGCGGTCGGCCATGTCAGTTTCCGGGTGTCATCCGGCAGCATCACCACGTTGCGCGAAGACGACTTCTTCCACAACCGCACGGTCGTCATCCTCGGTGACACCCGCCATCTCGACTCCGTCGAAGGCTGACCGGCTGACTCGCGGACGTGCGGTCGAGTGCCTTGTGCGCCGGGCGGAAAAAGAATCACAAAACCCGAACCTTCCATCCCCGGGCGCTATCTAACCCGCATGTAGGACGAACATAAAAAATAGACCCGGAAGGGCATTTACACATGCGATCGAAGCTGGCCACCCTGTTCCTCGCCACGCTCACCGCCGGCGGCTGCGTCCTCGCCGGCGCCTCGCCCGCCTCGGCCACGTCGCACTACGGCAAAAGCAAATGGATCAGCGCCGAGAGAGGCTGGCAGCACGCGGGCGTGTACGTCGAACCCGGTGACATGATCCGGATCCGCTACGCCGGCGGCCGGTGGACGGTCGACCACCGCGCGTTCCCCTACGTGTCCTCGGCCGGCTATGCCCGGCACATCGACCGCAGGATCTACCAGCAGTGCAAGATCCTCAGCAGGCACCCGCACGGCTCGATGATCGCGAAGATCAACGGAGACCACTACAGGGTCGGCAGCAGGGCCCTGATCCGGGCGCGCGAGGCGGGCTTCCTCCAGCTGCGCGTCAACGACGCCAACGGTTGTCTCCGCGACAACGACGGCTCCGTCCGCGTGAAGATCACGGTCGCCGACCACTGAGAGCGGTGAACGCGCGGTCGGCGCCGGTGAGGATCGACCAGGCGGACGGCCAAACCAATCGCCGTCTGAGCGCGTCCCATCGATCATGAGTGCGCTGCTGGGAGAAGACCCGCACACCATCGGCGGCTACTGGCTGGCCGGCCGCCTGGGGCAGGGGGGCCAGGGCGTCGTTTACGAGGCTTACGACGGCGAAGGCGCCCGGGTGGCGCTCAAGCTCCTGCACGCGGACGGCCGCCGCGCGCAGCTGGACCGGTTCGCCCGGGAGGTCGAGGCCGCGCGAAGGGTGGCCTCTTTCTGCACGGCTCGGGTCTTGGACGCCGATCTGGCGGGCCCGCGGCCGTACATCGTCAGCGAGTACGTCAGCGGGCCCAGCCTGCGCGCAGCCGTACGGGATGGGCGATCGTTCGTGGGGGATGACCTGCACCGGCTGGCCACGGCGATCGCCACCGCGCTGGCCGCCGTTCACGAGGCGGGAGTGATCCACCGCGACCTGAAGCCCGACAACGTCCTGCTCGGTCCGGACGGTCCACGGATGATCGACTTCGGTATCGCGCGTACCGAGGAGATGTCGTTGACGTCCACCGGGCTCGTCGCCGGCACACCCGCCTACATGGCGCCCGAGTCGTTCAGCGGGCGGCGGGCGGGCGCGCCGGGCGACGTGTTCGCGTGGGGCGCCGTGGTGCTCTTCGCCGCGCAGGGAAGGGATGCCTTCGGCGGGGACAACGCCGCTGCGGTGATCCACCAGGTCCTGTCGGCCGTACCAGACGTGGGCGGGTTGCCGCCCGTGTTGCGCCCGCTGGTGGCGGCGGCGCTGGCCAAGGAGCCGGAGGCGCGGCCGACGGCCCGGGAGTTGTTGCTCGCTCTGGTCAGCGGGAACGGCGAGGCGGCCGGGTTGTTGCGTGCGGGCAGCGAGCGGGCGCGGCAGATCGTCCCGGACGAGGGCCGGGATCCAGGGTTGGGGACGATCGCCGAGGAGGCCTACGCCGCACTCCCGGAGGAGCAGCGGCGACTGGTGCCCGGAGTGTTCCTGCGGCTGCTCGCCTTGGACGAGTACGACGTGGAGACGACCCGCCCGGTGCCCGTGGCCGAGCTGGAGTACGGCGGGCAGGTCCTGGAGGAGATCCTCCGGGCGTTCTCCTACGTGCTTTCCGAGCGTGACGGCCAGATGGTCCTGACACGCCCCGCCGTCCTGCGCGCGTGGCCTCGCCTGCGCGGCTGGGTGAGTGAGGCGAAAGCGGGCCTGGCGGTCGTCGCGCAGCTCGGCCAGGCCGCCCGCCACTGGGATGACAACGGTCGCGGCGACGGCGACCTGCTGCGCGGCAGCCGGTTGGAGGCGGTTGAGAGCGGGGCTGTCGGCGAGCTCCGCCATATGACGCTCACCAGGCTGGAGCGTGACTTCCTCGACTCCAGCCGCCGTGCGCTGATCCGGTCCAGGAGAGTACGGCGGGGCGCGATGGTCACGCTTGTCACGTTGCTCGTCGTCGCTCTCGCCGCCGCGGCCTCGGCCGTGTACGCCGCGGGCGACGCCAACAGGGAGCGAGAGCGGGCGGAGGCACAGAAGCGGCAGGCGTTGTCCAGGCAACTGGCGACGCAGAGCGTTCGGCTGGTCGGCGCCGAGCCGACGGTCGGGCACCTGCTGGCGGTCGCGGCCTGGCGGCAGGCGCCCACCAAGGAGGCCCGCCACAGCCTCCGTAACGCGCTCGCCGAGCCCGCCGTCCACGCTCAGCCGGGCCCGGCGATCGCGCTGGCCTTCAGTCCCGACGGCAGGGTCCTCGCGACCAACGGGGACGAGGGCGTCGTGACACTCCGGGACCCCGTCACGCACCGTCCGACCGGCTCACTGACCGGCCAGAAGAGCATGGTCTCCGAGGTGACGTTCAGCCGCGACGGCCGGTTCGTCGCGGCGGCGGCCGAGGACGTGCGGATCTGGGATGCCGCCACGCGCGAGCAGCTCGGGGAGCCGCTTCGGGGCGGCGCCACCGTGGCGTTCAGCCCGGACGGCAGGCTCCTCGCCACGGGCGGCGACAGGGTGCGGTTGTGGGATGTGGCCACGCGCGAACAGATCGGTGACGCGCTCCCCGGAGCCAGCGCCGTCGCCTTCAGCCCCGGCGGGAGGCTGCTGGCGACCCACTCCTCCCGCGACACCGAGGCCAGGGTCTGGGAGGTGGACTCGCGCAGGCAGGTCGCCTCGCTCGAAGCGCGCTCCAGCCCTTCCGGCACCAACCACCTCGCCTTCAGCCCCGACGGGAAGCTGCTGGTCACCGGCAGCCACGCGTTGCGCCTGTGGGACGTCGCGACGTGGCGGCCGATCGGCAAGCCGCTCATGAACAGGCAGATCCTCGGCGTCCGTGTGGCCTTCAGCCCCGACGGCGCGGTCCTCGCGACCACGAGCGACGGCGGCCGGACCCGGCTGTGGGATGTGGCCACGCGCCAGGAGCTCGGTCCGAGGCTCTCCGGACACACGATCGCCCTGCACGGCGTGGCCTTCAGCCCTGACGGGAAACTGCTGGCCACCGGCGGCGTCGATGGGCTGTGGTTGTGGAGGCCGTTCACGCACCGGCAGCTGGGGCCTCCCCTGCCCACGGCGGGCACCACCGCGCGCGCCGCGACGTTCGGCAAGGACGGGCGGAGCATCCTGACGTCCGACGCGCGGCAGGTCAGGCTCTGGGACCTCGGCTCACGAAAGCCGATCTTCACCATCAAACCGGCGCACCCCATTAACGCCGCGGTGCGGAGCCCGGACGGTGGCACGCTCGCGATCGGGCTGGAGTCCGAGCTGACCTGGTGGGATGTCGCCACCCGGCGTCAGGTGGGTTCGGTGAGAACCCCCCGCCACGTCATAGGGGCGGCGGCCTACAGTTCGGACGGGCGGATCCTGGCCATGGCGCTCACACCGGACCTGCGGACCGGTTCGAAGCCCGAGATATGGCTCCTCGACACGCGCACCCATCGCCGGATCGGCCGGATCGTCCTCACCGAGATGATCATGCAGCTGGTCATCAGCCCCGACGGCAGATACCTGGCCGCGGTGAACAACAGGGAGAACGCCCAGCTGTGGGAGTTGTCCACCCAGGTCAAGGCCGGCCCGCCCATCAGCAGGGCGAGGGCCGTCGCCTTCGCCCCGGACGTCGGGACCCTCGCCGTGGCCGGCACCGCGGGAACGCGGTTGATCGACCTGGCCTCCCGCAAGCAGCTCGGCCGGGAGCTGGGCGGGCACTCCGGTGTGATCACCGCGGTGGCCTTCAGCGCCGACGGCGCCACCCTCGCCACCGCGAGCGACGACAAGAGCGTCCGGCTGTGGGACGTGGCCACGCACGAGCAGGTCGGCGCCGCTCTTCCCGGCCGCAGCAGGGTCTCCGGGGTGGCGTCTCGGCTGCGCGAGCCCCGCCAGCAGGCTCGCCTGGTATCAGCCAACCGAATCATTATGTACGGCACATCATTAAATGAGGTAGAAACAGCCCATAGGGGTACCTTCAGTGACGAATCTCAACGAGGAGATCTGAAGGAGTCGGACATGTCAGTCGCTGTGGAGCATCGCCAGCACGCCGACCACTCCCACAGTCACGGGCCCGGCTGCGGCCACGTGGCCGTACCACACGGGGACCACGTGGACTACGTGCATGATGGTTGCTTGCACCGCCTCCACGAGGGCCATGTGGACGAGTGTGAGGTGCGGGCCCACGTCACGCACGACGGCCATGATCATCAGCACGGGTCCGAGTGCGGGCATGTGGCCATCCCGCATGGCGACCACGTGGACTACGTCCACGACGGACACCGGCACGCCTCCCACGAGGGGCACTGGGACGACCACTGATCGCGAGCATGCCCGGCCAAGAGAACGATCCGCGCCGGCGGCGGCGCGGAGCCGTTAAGGCTGGTCACTGCGACACGGCACCAGAACGTGACCTCGGCCATGTGAGCCGGCGGCCTACGCTCCGTCAGGCGCGACGGGACATGTGCCTCACCTGTGCGCGCGGGACTGGATGGTGTACATGCCGAGCTCCGCCGGGCCGGTCTGCTTGAGGTCGAGGCCGTGCTCATCGAGCTCCGCCTCGAGCGTCTTCTCGTCGAGGACCCACCAGTCGTAGCTGACGTCCAGTTCGGCAACCATGTCCGAGCCCTGGCAGGTGCGGTACGTCATGTGCCAGAGGAGCCGGTCGGGACCGGCGGGTTCTGCCTTCCCCCAGCCCTCGTATCTCCGTCGCCCGATGCGCACATCGGCCCCCTTGAACTCCGGGACGGCGACGGACTCGGTCGGCGGCTGAAGGTTGAGCACGGCCCGGCCGCCGGGGACGAGTCGCGTGTCCAGCATTTTCCAGATCCTGGCTCGGTCCGCAGCGGGGAAATGGCCGATGACGTTCATCACGACCACTGCGCCGAGTCGATCGGGAAGCGTGGCCTGCAGGAACCCTTCCGGGAGTACGGTGACCCGGTCGCGCAGCCGGGCGTTCTCGGCCACCCGGGCAAGCAGGACGGAACGGAGCGCGAAGGACGGCTCGACGGCGACTATGTCCGCATGGGGCACCGCCTGGGCGATCACCCGTGTGCCGTGCCCGCCGCCGGCTCCCACGTCCACGATCGGACCGGAGACGCCACGCAGTGCTTCCGCGAGCGGAGAGCTGAGAGCGGACCAATGCGAACCCAGCATGATGTCGATGAACTCGGCGGACTTCTCGTACTGATCGACCATGCTGGCTCCTCGTTGGCAGTGGTTGTCATTCTTGTTCGGACCATGCGCAGCCGCGGATCGAGCCGGTCGGCGTCCAGGTCGCCGTCCGCAAGCCACGTCTCAACGGACTCGGCGTCGCCCTGGCTGAGGATCGGGCCGCCGAGAATGGCCCCGCCGCGGGGTCGGCGATCCACGTCGCAGGGCTGGACGACCAGATGGCAGCCGTTGTCGTGCGCGGCGCCCGGCCGGCAGCGTGGCGCGCGAAGCAGGCATCCGGCACGGACGAGCACTCCGTGGGGCAGCGCCGGACGATGGCCGCCAGCCGCGGCAGCACGTCCAGGCCGGGCTCGGAAGAGCGGCATGGCCCTGCCTGGCAGACCGCCGCGGTGAAGGGCCGTTCGGTCATCGTTCCTCCTGCGGTTCTGCTGGGGTTCCCGGTGGCGCCGTCACCGTGGTGACTTGGGTGCGGCGGGCGGCGGGTGAGGCCCATGCCAGGACGAGCGCGGCCGTGACGGCGCCGAGCGCGGTGAGGATGGGGATGGCGGGGTCGATCTCGTACAGGGCGGTGCCCAGCAGGGGGCCGACGATGAAGGTGGCGCCGATGGTGGCGTTCACCAGACCCGAGATCGATCCTTGCTGCGTCTGCTCGACGACCAGGGTCGGTGCGGCGGTGAAGCCGGGGATCGCCAGGCCGAGTCCGAGGGCGAGCAGGGCGAATGCCGTGGTGATCAGCCACAGGCTCTCCGAGACGGACAGCAGCGCGAAGGCGGCGATGGCGATGGGGCTGCCGGTGCGGAGCAGACGCAGGACCGGCCAGCCGAGTGCGGGGACGGCGGCGCCCTGCACCGCGACGAGCACCACGCCGGCGGTGAAGAGCACGATGCCGACGGCGCCCGCGGTTTCCTGCGGTCCGAGGTGGAGGCGGTCGGCGACGAGGAAACCGATGATCACTTGGACGAGGCCGAGCGACAGGTAGAGGAAGAAGCCGATCGTCAGGAGGGGCCACAGCCGTGCGTCCCATGGGCGCGGTCCCGGGCCGCTGTGTGCGGCGGGTGCGCTCGCGGCCGGTGGGCGTACGGTCGCCAGGACCCAGAGGGCGAGCAGCAAGCACAGGATGGGGGCGAGGTAGAGGGGAAGCATCAGCGACGCCGCGGCCAGTGCGCCGCCCGCGGCGGGGCCCAGGACCATGGAGACGCCTTGGGCCGCGCCGACCAGGCCGGTGGCGCGGGTGCGTTCGGTCTCTGTGGTGGTGGCCGTGCCGGCCACGGCCAGGGCGGCGACCGGCAGGGCGGCGACTCCCGCGCCGAAGACGATGCTGCGGGTGATCAGCATCAGCGCGAAGACGAGGGGCGTGGGCATGGTGTCGTCGAGCCCGAGAGCGGCCACCGCCGCGAAGCCGGTCAGGCCCGCGGTGGCGAGGCCGAGCCCTGACAGCAGGACCAGGCGTAACCCGATCCTGTGCAGGGCGTGGCCCCACAGCGGGCTGGCGATGGTCAGGGCCGTGGCGGCGACGGCGATGACCAGGCCCAGCTGGGTCTCGGTCAGCGTCAGCTCGCGGGAGAGCGGCGCCAGGACCGGGGTCAGGAGTTGTTGCGCCGAGTAGACCACCAGGACGGCGATGAGCAGCGGGATCAACGATTTGCGCACCAGGAATGCCCTTCTCCCAGACGACGGTGGTCGCCCGGCCGTGGAGATGTCCGCGCCGGGTTGTCCGCCGGCACGGTCATGCGCTGGGGCGGGAGGTGTGGGGGGAGCAGGGCCATCTCGCGGGCGAACTCGATGGCCTTGGCGATCTGACGCTGCTGCTGCACGGTGACTCCGGTGACACGGTTGCTGCGATGATAATCGTTTTCGCCATCATGGCACAGCCCGCGACGTGCGGGCCAGCCGCCAGCTGCCGGCCTTCTCGCGTTCGGCCCATAGCCTGGCGTAGCGCTCGTTCAAGGTGAGAAGGTCCTCATGCCGGCCGCGTTCTACCACCTGGCCCCGGTCCACCACGACGATCTGGTCAGCCGAGCGGATCGTGCTCAGCCGGTGGGCGACGACGATGACCGTGCGGTTGCGGACGAGCTCGGCGAACGCCTGCTGGACAGCCCGTTCGTTGATCGGGTCCAGCGCGGAGGTGGCCTCGTCGAGCAGCACGATCGGAGCGTCCTTGAGGATGGCCCGGGCGATGGAGATGCGTTGGCGCTCACCACCGGACAGGGTCGCGCCGCCCTCGCCCACCGGCGTGTCGTAGCCGTGCGGCAGTACGGTGATGAAGTCGTGCGCCTGGGCCTGCCTGGCGGCGGCCTCGATGCTTTCCTCGGTGGCCCCCTCGCGGCCGAAGGCGATGTTCTCCCGGACCGTGCCCTGGAACAGGTAGACATCCTGGAACACAACGGTGAGCGCGTCGAAGAGCTGCTCAGGCGTGAGATCGCGGACGTCGGCGTCGCCAAGGCGCACCGAGCCGGTGTTCACGTCCCAGAACCGCGCGATCAGCGAAAGGATCGTGCTCTTGCCCGCTCCCGATGGACCGACCAGGGCGGTCATGGTCTTCGGCGGGACGGTCAGTGACAGGCCCTTGATGACGGGTTGGCCAGGGTCGTAGCCGAACGTGACGTCGTCCAGCCGCACCGACGGTGCGCCGATGGCGGTCTTCTCAACGGTGGGTGCCGGTTGGGTGGGAAGGTCGTGGATCGCACCGATTCGGCGCAGGGCGGCCTCGGCAAGCCGTGACTCCTCGCCGCTCGCCGCCACCTGGAGCAGCGGGGTGTAGATGCGCAGGACCAGGACGAGGAAGATGAGGACCGCGCCGGCGTCCAGCCGCCCGCCGGAATACCAGTAGCCGAGTGCGGCGATCGTCAGCGGTATGCCGAGCTGGACGATCCCCATCGTGGCCAGTCCGGCGGGGACGAGCCTGACGGCCAGCCGGTCGTTGATATCGCGAATGTCCCGCAGGGCGCCGTGGAACCACTCCAGGCTGGCGCCGGTCCGGTCGAAGGAGCGGACGACCGCGATTCCCCGGACGTACTCGATCATCCGGCCGTTCGCCGCGGCGAGCAGCTCGCCTCTTTCGGCCGCTCTGCGTCCGAAGTAGCGCGAGGTCCACCGGTACAGCGGCAGCGCGGCGACGACGCTGACCGCCACGGCGAAGGCCATCGGCACGTCCACGGTGAGCAGGCCGGCGAAGATGAACACCGGCAGCGAGGTCGCGCTGAACCAGAGCGGGAGCCCATGGTGCGCATAGGTGGAGACCGCCTCCATGTCACTGGTGAGCATGGTCGACACGTCACCTGCGCCGCGTTCGCGCACCGTGCCCAGAGGGAGGCGCTGGATATGTTTGAGCGTGCTGGTCCGGGCCTCGCCGATTCCGTAGAACGTCGCGGTCCATGCCAGACGGTTGCTGAGATAGCCGAAACCATACTGCCCGGCGGCCCCGGCGAGCACGAGGCCGATCGCCAGGCCGACCCGCTCCTCGGTCAGTGTCCCCGTACGGATGTGATCGATCACCCAGACCAGCGTCACCACCGGGACGGCCGCCGCGAGCGACATCAGGATCTGAGCGATCAGTGAGGTGACGAATGCCTGACGGTGCGGGCCGAACAACCGCCAGAGGGTCCGCACCGTGCCCGTGTAGTACGTCGTCATGTCGGCTCCATAGTGCTGGTCGGATCCGCCTTGTGGACCGCTTCGCCGAGGGCGATCCGTTCGGTGGATTGGAAGGCGCGCCACATGTCGGCGTAGAGGCAGTCCGCGGATATGAGATCCTCGTGGCGGCCGCATTCGGTGATGCGACCGTCATCGACGACAAGGATCTGGTCGGCGCCGGTGATCGTCGACAGACGGTGCGCGATGATGATCACTGTCCGGTCGGTGACCAGCGTGTCGATCGCCGCCTGCAGGGCCACCTCGTTCTCCGGGTCGACGAACGCGGTGGCCTCGTCGAGTACCACGATGTCGGTGCCCTTGAGCAGGGCGCGGGCGATGGCGAGGCGCTGGAGCTCGCCCCCGGACAGACGGTTTCCGTGCTGGCCGATCCTGCTCTGGTAGCCGTCCGGCAGGGCGGTGACGAACTCGTGTGCACGGGCGGCGCGGCAGGCGGCCTCCAGGTCGGCGTCCGTGGCATCGGGTTTGGCGAGCCTGAGATTGGCCTCGACGGTGTCGTCGAACAGGAACGTCTCCTGGAAGACGAACGACACGTGCCGCATGAGCTGCGAGAACGGGATCTCCTTGACGTCGGTCCCGCCGACCAGGACCGCACCCTCCCGCGCATCGAAGAACCGGCAGATCAGGCGGGCCACCGTGCTCTTGCCGGCACCGGACGGGCCGACCAGCGCCGTGACGGTGCTTGGTGCAGCGTGGAATGTCACGCCGGTCAGGGCGTCGCGGTCGGCTCCGTCGTAGCTGAAGGTCACGTCGCTGAACTCCACCGAGGCGTCGCGCAGTTCCGCGTCGTGGCCGGCCTCGGGTAGCTCTCCGGCGTCCTTCAGCTCGTTGATGAGCTGCGCGCCGTACGACAGCACGGTGAGCTGCGCCGCGAAGTCCTGCAGCTTGACCACCGATCCGCCGTACCCGAGTCCGATGACGAAGAAGAACAGCAGCTCGGGAGCGCCGATGGCGTCGCTCGCCCACAGCAGGAGGCCCACGGGCACGATCGTGATCGCCGTGGCCGACGTCAGTGTGAAGAACGCCGTGTAGAGGGGAAGGAACGCCTTCCCCCAGTCGGCCTGGTATTTCGCGGCGCCGTGGATCGCGTCCTGCGTCTCCGCGAACGTGGCGTCCGTCCGGTTGAACATCCGCACCATCGGCAGCCCGCGCACCATCTCGACGATGGAGCCGTTCATCCGCCCCATGGCGGCCATGTAGCCGCCCATCTTGCCCTGGGAAGCCCGCATCCCGTGGTTCATCAACGCGAAGGCGACGACGAGGCCGGCGACGGCGGCCAGAGTCATCCGCCAGTCGACAACGAGCATCCAGATCGTGGAGGCGACCACCACGACCACCGCGGCGACCACGTCGGGGATCGCGTGGGCGAGGAACAGCTCCAGCCTTTCGACATCGTCCGACAGGGTGCGCTGGATCTCCCCCGACCGCTTGGACACGACCTTGCCCAGCGGGACCCGGCCGAGCCGTTCCCCGATCCGCAGCCGCAGGCGGTACAGCGTTCCGAACGCCGCCCGATGGGAGATCAGCATGGCGAGGCCCATGAGGACGTACTGGCCCACCACGAGCGCCAGGGCGGCCCAGGCAAGCCCGAACAGGTAATCCCCTCCCGCGCTCCCGTCGAGGAGAGCGCTTATGGCGAGGTAGATGACGTAGAAGGGCCCGAGCTGGCACAGCGTGCCCAGCGTGGCGAGAAGCGCCGCCAGGGCGTACCGGCCGGCGTCGTCTCTGGCGAACGGCAGCAGCAGCGCGACCCGAGACGCGACGGTGCTCTCCGATGCGGCCCGCGGTGGAGCGTCGGCCTGGGGCGAAGCCTGTTCGACGGTTTCCGTGCTCATGCCTTCGTTGCTCCTTCCGTACGGGCCCGCAGGTGTGGGGCGACGCTGCGGAGCTTCTCGCAGGTCTCCTCCCACTCCCGCTCGGGCGTGGACTGGCCCATGATTCCGGCGCCGGCCCGCAGCCAGTTGCGGCCGTCACGCTGGAAGACCGTGCGCAAGGTCAGGGCGGCGTCCAGGGTCCCGTCGGCGTCGGTCATGAAGACCGCACCGCCGTACAGTCCCCGCGGCGCGCTCTCGCGGTCGCGGATCACGTCCAGGGCCGCGGCCTTGGGCACACCCGTGGCCGTCACGGCCGGGAAGAGCGCGGCGAAGGCCGACCACGGGGTTACCCCGTCCCGCAGTTTCCCGGAAACGCGCGAGGCGATGTGCTGGACGGCGCCGCGTTTCCGGATCGCCATGAACTCGCCGATGGACACGGTCCCGCCGTCGCAGACCTCGGCGAGCTCCTCGAAGGCGAGCCGGACGGAGACGGCATGCTCGATCACCTCCTTCGGATCGTTCAGCATCTGCTCCCGGAGCCGGGTGTTCTCGCCGGGATCCTGGCCGAGTGCCCTGGTTCCGGCCAGGGGCTGGGTGCTGATCCGCCGGTCGGAGCCGATCTCGACGACGGTCTCCGGGCTGAATCCGGCGGCCCGCCATCCGCCCATGTCGAACAGGAACGACCGGGCCGGAGTCGCCGCCGTGCGGCCTGCGAGATAGGTGGCGAACAGGTCCAGGCCGTCCGGGAGGGGGAGAACCCGGGACAGCACCGCCTTGTTCAGCCGGCCCGCCTTGATGTCTTCGACGGTTCGGGCGACCGCCCTGCGGTACGGCTCCGCCCCGGCGTCCAGCGAGACAGGCAGCGGATGGACGGCCGGTGCCGCCTCCGTCCGGGCGAGAAGCTGCGCCGCGCGGCGCAGGTCCTCCTCGGAGGCGGCGCGGATCCGGGCTCCGCCCCGAGTGAGCTCCACCTCGACCCGCGGGAGGAAGAGGTGGAACAACGGTCCGGGGCCCGGGGCCTTCCCCCGAAGGAGATGCGCGAGCTCGAAGGAGGCCCATCCGTAGCCGCGCCAGCCCGCGTCCGGCAGGGTCGCGAGCAGTTCGGTGACCCGCTCCAGGGGTTTCCCCGCAGTGGGGGTCTCGTATCCGTGTCCGCCGCTCCACGCCCGGACCCGTTCGGCGTCGACCGTCACCGAGCCGGCCAGACCGGTCGCGAAGTGCCACGTGCCCCGGCGTTCGTACACGGCGTACTGGTCGCCGATCCCCGACCGGGCCAGCCGTACCGCGGCCGAGGCGGGGTCTCCCGGCAACTCCACGTGCGCCTCGTGAGCCGGCCGCGGGACGGCGGCCGCCCAACCGGCGGTCATGACCGGGCCTTCGCGACGGGGGACGCCACCATGGCGGCCAGCGCGCGCTTGTCGGTCTTGCCGACCCTGGTCACCGGAAAGGCGTCGACGACCTCGACCCGATCGGGGATCTTGTACGGCGCGACGCCACGGTCACGAAGGAACACCGCCGCCTCGCTCCGCCCTATGGGCGGGCTGCCGGACGCGGCGATGACGAAGGCGCACGTGCGCTCACCGAGCAGGTCGTCCGGCACGGCGACCACCGCCGCGTCGGCCACCGCCGGATGGGTGAGGAGGTGTTCTTCGAGCTCGACGGCGGCGATCTTGTCTCCGCCCCGGTTGATCTGTTCCTTCACCCGTCCCTCCACGACCAGATGGCCGGTCGGGGTCATCCGGACCAGGTCGCCCGTGCGGTAGTAGCCGTCCTCGGTGAAGGAGACGGCGTTGTGCTCGGGAGCCCGGTAGTAGCCGCGCAGCGTGTACGGCCCCCGCGTGAGCAGGTGGCCGAGTTCGCCGGGAGAGACGTCGGCATCGTCCTCGTCGACGATGCGGATCTCGTCGCCGGGCGACAGCGGGCGCCCCTGGGTGTGCAGCACCACGCCCTCGGGCGCGTCCGGCTCGGTGAAGTTGAGCAGACCCTCGGCCATGCCGAAGACCTGCTGGAGCACGGGGCCGAACGCGCGCCCTACCAGCCTGGCGTGTTCGGGGAGCAGGCGGGCGCCCCCCACTTGCAGGAGCCGCAGGGAAGAGAGATCCGAGCCGGACCACTCGGTCGCCTCGGCCCACATCCGGGCGGTGGGCGGGACCAGCGCGGTGACCGTCACGCGTTCCCGTGCGATGACGTCGAAGACCTCGTCCGGCGCGACGGCGTTGGTGAGCACGGCAGTGGCCCCGGCGTGCAGTGCCCCAAGCACACCCGGGCAGGCCAGCGCGAAGTTGTGGGATACCGGTAGGGCCGCCAGGTACACGTCGTCCGGACCCAGCCCGCACAGCTCGGCACTCGCCCGGATGTTGTAGAGGTAGTCGTCGTGGGTCCGGGGGATGAGCTTGGGGAGCCCTGTGGTCCCGCCCGAGACCAGCATGACCGCCACGTCTGAGGGGGCGGCTCCGCCGTGGTCGCGTCCGGGGGCGGCGTCCAGATCGGTCAGGTCGATGAAGGGCCCGGGTGCGCCGTCGACGACGACGTGCCGCAGGCCGGGCACGTCGTCGCGGACCTGCGCCGCGAGCTCCCGGTAGTCGAACCCGGCATGCTCGTCTGGGATCACATAGGCGACGGCCCCGGACTGCCGGCACAGGTGGACGATCTCGTTGCGCCGGTGCAGGGGGAGGGCGAGTACGGCGACCGCCCCGATGCGCTGGAGCGCGAAGAACACGGTCAGGAACGTCGCGACGTTCGGAAGCTGCACGACGACCCGGTCGCCGGGCGACAGATCGAGCCCGGACAGGCCGGCGGCGAGCCTGCCCGCGGCGGCGCCCAGGTCAGCGTAGGTGATCCGGTTCGCGGCGTCCACCACGGCCGGGTGGTCGGATCGGTCCCGGGCGCGCCGTCTTAACAGCTCGTCGAAGGTCTCGCCATGCCAGTAACCGGCCTTCCGGTAGTGCTCGGCGAGCTCGGGCGGCCAGGGGACGCAGCCTTCGAGCATGGGTTGTCCGCCTCTCAAAGCTCTTGCAACGGATGGGGGAATGAATATAGATATGGTAATCATTATCAATCAGACATGCCCGAAATTTCTAGAGATCTCGCGTCGAGCCGCTGCCGCTTGCTCCGAACCTGATTGGGATCGAACATGAACGAGCCCCTGTCCGTCAGCCTGGACGATCTCCGCGTCGCGGTCGGTGAACTGGCCGAGGCTTCGGCGGAGCAGGTGTCAGAGGACACCGACCTCTTCACACTCGGATTCGACTCGATCCGGCTGATGCGGCTCGTCGGCTGGCTACGACGGCAAGGTGCCGCCGTGAGCTTCGCCGACCTCGCCGAACACACGACCGTCGGGGAGTGGTGGTCGGTCATCCGAGAGAGCGGCCCACGCCGGGAAGTCACCGCGCCGCGCCCGGACGTCGACGAGGCCGGGGTGTTCGATCTCGCGGTGATGCAGCACGCCTTCTGGGTCGGGCGGGCCGAGAACCAGCAGCTCGGGGGAGTCGCCGCGCACTTCTACACCGAGTTCGACATGGGGTTCGACGTGAGGTTCGACGCGGGGTCCGACACGAGCGAAGGCCCCGGCGTGGACCCGGGGCGGCTGGAACCGGCGGTGCGGGCTCTGTTCGCCCGCCACGGCATGCTCAGGGTCAGGATCGGCGACGACGGGCGTCAGCGGATCGGCGAGCAGCCGAACTGGCCCGGCCTGCGCGTTCACGACCTGCGAGGCATGGAGCCGACCGAGACCGAGCGGCGGCTCGCCGCCACCAGGGAGTCGCTCTCCCACCGGATCATGGACATCGCGTCCGGCGAGGTCTTCGACATCCAGCTCAGCCTTTTCGACGGCGGCAGCCGGTTGCACGTGAACCTCGACATGGTGGCGGCCGACGCGCTCAGCCTGCGGGTTCTGCTGGCGGACCTGTCCGAGCTGTACACCCATGGGGCGGACGCGGACCTGCCCCCGCTCGGCTACAACTATCCCCGGTACCGGGCGGAACGTGCCGCGACCAACCGCGAGGAGCGCGAGCGGGCCGCCGCATGGTGGCGGGAGCGGCTCGCCGACCTTCCCGGGCCGCCGGTCCTCCCAGTCGTCCCCGACGACGGCGCGGGTGCGCGGCCGACCGTGGTGCGCAGGCATCACTGGATCGCACCGGCCGGCCGGCGGCGGCTGCGCGAGTGGGCACACCAGCGCGGCCTCACCCCCGCGGCGGTCCTCGCGACGGCGTTCGCCGAGGTGATCGCCCGGTGGAGCGCCACAGACCGGTTTCTGCTCAACCTGCCGACCTTCGACCGGGAGCCTCTTCACGACGACGTCGGCCGGCTCGTCGGGGACTTCTCCAGCTCGGTGCTGCTCGATGTGGACCTGACCGAGCCGATGCCGTTCTCCGCCCGGGCCGCCCGCGTGCAGAAGGACCTCCGGGAGGCGATGGGCCATGCCGCCTACACCGGGGTGGAGGTGCTGCGCGATCTGACCAGGGCGAGCGGCGGTGAGGTCGTGCTCGCGCCCGTGGTGTTCACCAGTGCGCTGGAGCTGGGCGAGTTGTTCGCACCTGATGTACGGCGGTGCTTCGGGGAGCCGTCATGGATCATCTCGCAGGGGCCGCAGGTCTGGCTGGACGCGCAGGCGACCGAACTCGACGACGGGTTGCTGGTCAACTGGGACGCCCGCGAATCGGTGTTCCCGCCCGGCCTCCTCGACGCGATGTTCAAGGCGTTCGTCGATCTGGTCGGGGCGCTGATCGCGGATCGCACCTCCTGGGACGCGCCGGCTCCGCGCGGTCTGCCCGCCGTCCAACGGCCGGTGCGCGAGCGGGTCAACGACAACGACGGTCCCGCTGCCGGAGGCCCCCTCCACGAGCGGTTCTTCCGGCTCGCCAAGGATGAGCCCGACCGGATCGCCCTGGTCTGGACCACGCCGGGCGACGGCGGCACGGACGGATCGATGACCTACGGCGAGCTGTCGCTGCGGGCCCGCCGGGTCGCCGGCCTGCTCCACGCCCGTGGGATCCGGCCAGGGGACACGGTCGGGATCACCCTGCCGAAGGGCCCTGACCAGGTGGTGGCCGTGCTGGGGGCGCTCGCCGCCGGGGCGGCGTACGTGCCCTCCGGGCTCGACGTTCCTCCGGCGCGACGCGCTCACGTGTACGGCGCGGCGGGCGTCACGCATGTTCTGACCGGCCTGGAACATGACTGGCCGCGGGGTATCACGTCGATCCCCATGGAGGACGCGGTCAGGTTCGCGCCGCTGCCGGACATCGCGCACGTCGATCCCGAGTCGGTCATGTACGTGCTGTTCACCTCCGGCTCGACCGGTGTGCCCAAGGGCGTGGAGGTGCCGCACCGAGCCGTCGCCAACACGATCGACGCGGTCAATGACGTGTTCGGCGTGGACGGTTCGGACCGGACCATGACGCTTTCGTCGCTCGACTTCGATCTGTCCGCCTACGACATGTTCGCCTTCCTTTCCTGCGGAGGCAGCGTCGCCGTACTCCATGAGGAGCAGCGCCGGGACGCGCGCGCATGGGCGCGCATGGTGCGCCGATGGGACGTGACGGTGGTGAGCTGTGTGCCGGCGCTGCTGGACATGCTGCTCGTGGCCGGCGCGCGGGACCTTCCCGGATCGCGGCTGAGGCTGGTCATGCTGGGGGGCGACTGGGTCACCGTGGACCTGCCCGGGCGCCTGCGCGAACTCGTCCCTGGCTGCCGGTTCGCCGGGCTCGGCGGGATGACCGAGGCGGCGATCCACACCACGGTCTGCGAAGTCGATCAGGTGGACCCGGCGTGGCGGGCCGTGCCGTACGGGCGCCCGCTGCGCAACATGCGGTGCCGGGTCGTCGGTTCGCGAGGGGAGGACCGTCCGGACTGGGTGCCGGGGGAGCTGTGGGTCTCGGGCCCCGGCGTCGCGATGGGATACCGGGGTGATCCGGAGCGCACGGCGGAGAAATTCGTCGAGGTGGCTGGCCGACGCTGGTATCGGACCGGTGACCTGGCCCGCTACCTGCCCGATGGCACCCTGGAGTTCCTGGGCCGCTCCGATCACCAAGTGAAGATCCGCGGGCATCGGATCGAACTGGGCGAGCTCGAGTCGCACCTGGCCGCCCACCCGGGCGTGGGCAAGGCGATCGCCACAGTCGTGGAAGTGGCGGCCGCCCCCCGGCTCGCCGCGGCCGTCGTGTCGTCCGACCCCGAATCGCCGGATCGGCTGGAATCGGATTCCCTGCGCCACTGGCTCGGCGAACGGGTTCCCCGATACATGGTTCCCGGAGTGATTCGCGTGCTGGAAAGCTTCCCCCTGACCGGGAACGGGAAGATCGACCGCAAGGCCATCCACGCGGCGTTGGCCTTCGCCGGACGGGACGACGGGTTCGAGCCGCCCGTGGGGGTGGCCGAGGAGACCGTGGCGGCGCTCTGGCGCGATCTGCTCGGTGTGGAACGGGTCGGCCGCCGTGACGGCTTCTTCGCGCTGGGCGGGGACAGCCTGCTCGCCACCCGGCTCGTGAACAGGCTCCGCGAGGCGGGGATGCGGGGCGCGGAGATCGCCCGCCTGTTCGAGACGCCTGCACTCGCTGAGTTCGCCGAGGCCCTGACCCCCGGTGCGGGCGAGACGACGCCGGTGCTCGTCTCCGATGCCGACCGCCGCTTCGATCCGTTTCCGCTGACCGAGGTGCAGCAGGCGTACTGGCTGGGCCGTTCGGAGGGGCTCGCGCTCGGAGGCGTTCCCGCGGTCTTCCGGCTCACGTTCGACGGGGCGGGCGTGGACCTGGACCGGCTGCGCCAGGCCATGGAGCGGCTGGTCGCCCGGCATGACATGCTGCGAGCCGTCATCTGGGACGACGGCACCCAACGGATCCTGCCCGAGACGCCCCCGGCCACCATCCAGGTCCTCGACGCGGCCGTCCCCGATCCGGAGTTCCTGTACGGATGGGCCGGTGAGCCCGGACGGTGGCCGCTGTTCGACGTGCGCGCGGTCCGGTACGGTGACGGCCGTACCAGGCTGGCCGTGAGCGTGGACGCGGTCGCGTTCGACGCGCTCAGCGTCAACACCATGATCGCCGAGCTCGCGCATCTCTACGCCGAGCCCGCCGCGGAGCTTCCCCGGATAGGGGTGACCTTCCGCGATTACGTGATGAACGCATCCCCCTCGGACCGGACCACGGCCGAGGCCTACTGGCGGGAGCGTCTGGCCGCGTTGCCGCCCGGCCCTCAGCTGCCTCTCCACGCCAATCCCGCCGCGGTTCGCCCGCGGTTCACGCGACGCGCGGCCGGCGTGCCGGCCGGCCGGTGGAAAAGGATCAAGGAGCGGGCGCGGGAGCACGGCCTGACACCGTCGGTGGTGGCGCTGGAATGCTACGGACGGGTGTTGTCCAGGTGGAGCGACCGGCAGGACCTGACCGTCAACCTCACTCTGTTCGACCGGCACGACGTCCACCCCGACATCGGCCGGGTGCTCGGCGACTTCACCACCTTGCTGCCCCTGGAGTACCGGCCGGAGAAGGGGGAGGGATGGCTGGCGGCGGCGCGTCGGCTTCAGGCGCGGCTCGGCCGGGACCTGGAGCATCGGGCGGTGTCGTCGATCTGGGTGCAGCGCGAGGTGGCCCGTGGCACGGATGCCCCCTCCGCGGCGTTCCCTGTCGTCTTCACCAGCACGCTCGGCCTGGGCGGGGAGCCGTTTTCCGGGCTGCCCGAGGTGTTTCCGCGCTGGGTGGGGGGCGCCTCGCAGACCCCGCAGGTATGGCTGGATCACCAGCTCTTCGAGCACGACCGTGAACTCCGGCTGGTGTGGGACGCCGTAGACGAGCTGTTCCCGCGGGGCGTGCTCGACGCCATGTTCGCCGCCTACCAGGACCTGCTGGTGTGGCTGGGCGACGAAGAGGATTGGTCGCGGTGCCCGGCCATGGCCCTCCCCGTGGAACAGCGCCTGGCCCGGGAGCGGGTGAACGCGACGACCGGCCAGGAGCCGGGGCGGTTGCTCCACGAGGCGTTCTTCGAACGTGCCGCGGCTGATCCCGGGCAGACGGCGCTGCTGTGCCGCGACGGGGGGCAGGTGTCCTACGGTGTCCTCGCCGATCGGGCCCTGCGGGTGGCGGCGATGCTGGCCGGTCGAGGGGTCAAGCCGGGCGACCCGGTGGCGGTCAGCCTGCCGAAAGGGCCGGACCAGATCGCAGCCGTCCTGGGCACGCTCGCCGCCGGCGGAGTCTATGTGCCGGTGGGGGTGGACCAGCCCGAGCGGCGCCGCCGGAGCCTGACGGAGAGAGCCGGGGTCGTCACCGTGCTCGACGATCTCGCCGGGGCGGACCGGTGCGAGCCGCTGTCCCGCCCGGTTGTGGTCGCCCCTGACGCGCTTGCGTACGTGATCTTCACCTCGGGCTCCACAGGTGAGCCCAAGGGGGTGGAGATCTCCCACCGCAGTGCGGTCAACACGGTCGACGACATCGTGGAGCGGTATGGGGTCGGCCCCGCTGACCGGGTCCTGGCGGTCTCAGCGCTGGACTTCGACCTGTCCGTGTTCGACGTCTTCGGGCTGCTCGGCGCCGGCGGCGCGCTCGTGCTGATCGGCGAGGACGATCGCCGCGACGCGCAGCGCTGGCTGGAACTGGTGCGCCGGCACAGGGTGACGGTGTGGAACACCGTGCCCGCGTTGCTGGAGATGCTGGTGACGGTGGCGGAGATGGACCGCTCGCTGCCCGGCTCACTTCGGCTGGCCATGGTGTCGGGAGATTGGGTCGGGCTGGACCTGGCCGGCCGGCTGCGCTCGCTGGTGCCGGGCTGCGACTTCATCGCGTTGGGGGGAGCGACCGAGGCGTCGATCTGGTCGAACGCCTTCGAGGTGACGTATGTGAACCCGGAATGGTCGTCGATTCCGTACGGCTATCCGCTGCGCAACCAGCGGTTCCGCGTGATGGACCAGGAGGATCGTGACTGCCCCGACTGGGTGCCCGGTGAGTTGTGGATCGGCGGAATCGGCGTCGCCGCCGGATACCGGGGCGACCCGGAGCGGACGGCGGACAAGTTCGTCGAGGACGGTGCGGGGCGCTGGTACCGGACCGGTGATCTGGGCCGGTACTGGCCTGACGGCACGCTGGAGTTCCTTGGCCGCAGGGACACACAGGTCAAGGTGCGCGGGCACCGGATCGAACTCGGAGAGGTCGAGGCGGCCCTGGCGGCGCACCCGGCAGTGGCGCAGGCCGTGTGCGTGGCCCCGGGAGAACGGAACCGCAGGCGCCTGGTCGCGTTCGTGCAAGGGAGCGGCCTCGACGGTTTGGCGGAGTTCCTTGCCGAGCGACTGCCCACGCATGCCGTACCCGCGCAGATCATCCCGGTCGCGTCCTTCCCCCTGACGGCCAACGGCAAGGTGGACCGGGCCGCGCTGACCAGCAGTGCCGACCGGGCCCCCGAACGCGGTTTTGAGGCGCCGGTCGGGGTGGTGGAGGAGACGGTGGCGGCGATCTGGGGTGATCTGCTGGGAGTGTCGCGGGTGGGTCGTCATGATGGGTTCTTCGCCTTGGGCGGGGATAGTTT
>NZ_SMKP01000058.1:0-53123 GCF_004349015.1 Nonomuraea diastatica | reverse complement strand
TCCCTCGCCCTCCATCCCACCTGCTCGTCCACCCGCCTGGGCCTGGACGCGGCCATCGCCGGAATCGCCCAGGCCATCGCCGACCACGTGGTCGTTCCGGAGGACTGGCAGTGCTGTGCCTTCGCCGGTGACCGCGGCCTGCTCCACCCCGAGCTGACCGCCTCCGCCACCCGCGCCGAAGCCATATCCGTCAAGACCGGGGACTTCGCCGCGCACGCCTCGCTCAACCGCACCTGCGAACTCGGCCTCACCCGCGCCACCGCCCGGATGTACCACCACCTCCTCGAACTGCTCGACCAGGCCACCGCCTGAGAAACGAGCCCTGGGCACGGCCAGCCTGGGGTGACACGTGAGGACAAGCCCGGCGATCCTAGAGGAGTACGAGCAGGCCGACGCGGCGGGCAGAGGAGCGCCGTCGCGTCGCCAGCGCCTGTTGACCTCCCTCTCGATGGCGTGGAGCCCGCAAGGGCCCCCTTCGACGTCAAGTGGAGAGGACGGCCGCCGCTTCCCCGTAGATGACAGTCGGGTCCTCCGGCAACCACGCCTTCACCTGGCGGCTCCAGTCGTCGGCGAGCACCTCGGGCCGGTGCCCCTCGATGCCGTCCAGGGCTGCCGCGACGATCACTTCGGGGGCGCTCTTTTCGCCGTTGTACCAGGCCATCATGTCGGTGTCCGCGGCGCCCAGGTGCAAGCCCGTCACCAGGGTGCGCTGGCCGGCCAGCTCCAGTCGGACGTTGTTGGTGAGCGCCCACTCCGCGGCCTTGGCCGCGTGGTAGGCGCCCGCACCGTCGACGGCGAGCCACGAGAGCGCGGACAGCACGTTGAGGATCGCGCCGTCGGCCAACTGGGGCGCGAAGGCGCGGATCACGTTGAGGGTGCCGTAGAAGTGTGTGTCCATCTCGCGGCGGATCATGTCCAGGTCCCCGGTGACCAGGTTCGCCCCGGTCGAGATCCCCGCGTTGTTGATGACGATCTTGACATCAGGTACCGCTGCCACCGCGCTGGCGATCGATGCCGAATCGGTGACGTCGAGTCGCAGCGGGACGACCCCTGGCACGTCGATGAGGTCCGGGCGGCGGGCGGTCGCGTACACCTTGCCGGCGCCGCGGTCGAGAAGGGAAAGGGCGAACTGCCGGCCCAGGCCGCGGTTGGCGCCGGTGACCAGCACGTGTGCTCCGTTGATCTGCATGCCGGATAGGCTAAAACCTGACATTGACGTCAGAGGCAAGTCTTGTGACGGAGGTCACGGTGCGCATCGGAGAGTCGGCGGCGCAGTCAGGCGTCAGCGCAAGGTCGGCACCCCGGAGTCGCGGGCCCGGCTGACCGCCGGGCGTGATCGCATCGATGCCCAGATCGCCGCGTTGACCCGTACCCGCGACCGCCTCGACGCGGTCATCCTGATCTTCGGAAGTCCGGCCGGCGGCTGTAAGTGGATCGCCGGCCAGGACATCGCCCCGCAGGCGAACCACTCCGCGACGCCGTGATCGCGCTCGCCGTCGGCCTCCAGGATCGCGCCGGTCATGGAGCGCGCCTCGGGCTTGAGGAACTGGTGCGCCCAGAACGCGACGTCCATGAACGGGATGGTGGGGGCCCGCGTTCGAGCCGACCGCTGGCCACCTTCTCCTGCCTTCCGGTGCTGCCGAGGTCGGCGAGTGGTGTAGCGCCGGGCCCATCGACGCCGATGACGATCTGCCCGGCTCCGGCCAGGGCTCGAACCTGCCTCAACAGCGCGTCGCCGGCGACGGCAGGCGCGGCGGCCGCCATCGCCACGTGGCGTTGCCGTCGGCGGCGATGCCTTTGCGCCACAACGGTGCGGGCATCAGCCGGATCATGGTCGTCATCGCCCGGTAGGCGGCGCTGGAGGTGGTGCGCCGGCCATCGGCGCGGGCGCCCTTGGCGGTGGCCTGGGTGCGCGGGCGGCGGTCAGCGTCGTAGCGGCGCAGCGCGGCCTCGACCGCAGGTTCACCGGCGAGGGCCGCGGCGAGCACGACGGCGTCCTCCAGCGACTGCCCGGCGCCTTGGCCGCGGTCGGGGCTCATCGCGTGCGCGGCGTCGCCGAGCAGCGCCACCCGGCCGCGCACGTACGTGGGCAGCGGGTCCAGGTCGCGGATGTCGATGTGGATGACCGCCTGCTCAGGAGTGGCCTCGATCAGCGAAGGGATCGGCTGGTGCCAGGTGCCGATGCGGCGGGCCACCTCGGCCTTCTCGCGTTCGTAGCGGATGCCGGGTGCCTCGACGGTGGTGACGTAGGCCCAGTACGCCCGGCCGCGCCCGACGGGGTGGATGAGGAAGTAACCGCCCGGGCCGAGGGTGATGCTGCCGGGCAGGCCGGCCAGCTCGGCGATGCCGAGCCAGGCGGTGCGGCCGAGGAAGCGCGGTGACGGCGCGTCCGGCCACAGCTGCTGCCGTACGGTGCTGCGGATGCCGTCGGCGGCGATGACCAGGTTCGCGCGCAGCTCGCCGCCGGCGAATCCGACAGTCACACCGTCGGCGTCCTGCCGCACCGCCGTGACTTCCGCGTCCGTGCGGATCCAGCCGGCGGGCACCGCCTCCAGCAGCACCCGGTGCAGGTCGGCGCGGTGGAAGGCAAGCAGCGCGGTCGGATCATCGGTCCGCGCTTGTTGCAGGTAGCGGCCGTCCGGCGTGCGCATGTTGGCGGAGGCGTGCGTGGGCACCCCGGCGGCGCGGGCCTGCTCTTCGATGCCGAGCGCGGCCAGCGCCCGCAGGGCGTTCGGGGCTTGGGACATGCCGGCGCCGATCTCGCCCAGCTCGGCCGCCCGCTCCAGCACGGTGGCCTGCCAGCCGATCCGGTGAAGGGCAAGGGCTGCGGCCAGCCCGCCGATCCCGCCGCCGACCACGATCGCGTGCCCGCTCATGATGTCTCCTCTTCGTCGGGGTTCTCGGGGTGGCCGGGTCCACCGACGCCCTCGCCCTGCAGGGGCGGCGCGTTGTCGAAGATCTTGGCCATCCACTCGAAGGCGGCGTGCGCCTGCCGGACCCGCGCGACCCGTTCCTCGTCCTGGCCGGCCAGGTCCACGCCGTCGCGGGTGATGTCCAGGAACGAGGTGACGGAGGCGATCTGCCGTTGCACGACGACCGCCCAGGCGTTCTCGGCCATCCGGTAGTAGAGGGTGCGATCGCCCGGCCGGGTCCGCCAGGTGAGAAAGCCCATGCTCGTCAGCAGCCGCAGGTTCGAGGTGAGTGAGGCGCGGCTGGCGCCGATGGCCGTGCTGATCTGCCCGGCGGACTGCTCGGGCGAGTCGCAGATCATCAGCCAGCCCAGCACCCGCCCGGCGATCGGCGGCACCCCGTCGCGCGCCAGATACATGGCGACCCGTTCCACCCACTCCAGCAACGGTTCCTGTTCGGCCACTTGAACTCGCCTCCTCTTGCAGTTGTTTCAGTATAAGCTAAAATTCATGTATTGATCAAGGCTACGCCTGCCGTGGGCGTGCTGGTGGTGAGCCGGGAAGTCTGGTCGGCCCGCGACGTACGCCGTCGCGGAGAAGCAGGTAGACGCCCCGATGACCACCCGCACTCTCAAGGCGCTGCTCGGCAGCGGCGTCGCCGCCGGTGTGCTGATGCCTGCGCTGCTGTGGGCCGATGGCGCCACCCGGCCCGGCTACAGCCTGTGGCACCACGGCGCCAGCCAGCTTGGCACCGGCGAGCGCGCCTGGCTGCAGACGGCGAACCTCGTGGCCGGCGGGCTGCTCCTGCTGGCCTTCGCGGCCGGCCTGCTCGAACACCTCTCCCTGCTATCCGGCTTCTGCTGGATCATCGCCGTGGGCATCCATCTGCTGCGCGGACACGTTCCGGAGCACTCGAGCACGGCAGCGGGGGGCCAAGACTCAGGGTCCGCCGCTCCTCAGGCGAGATAGCGTGACCGCGGGCCTCTCCAGGCCCGCGGCCGCGGGGGCGCGGCCAGACTCCGCCCGTCCCGTCATGTGCGGCGCTCCGATCGGAGCGCAGTCGTCGTGGAACTACCGGGGCGTGTCGGCATGCTGGGCGGCGTATCGCTGGCGCCAGCTGTCGATGAGGGGAATCAGCTGCTTGGTCATGTAGGCGTAGAAGTCCTTCATCTCGTGCAGGCGCCGGCCGGTGACGCTGTCCTGGCCCGCCGCGTCAAGGCCCTCCTGGGCGGCCGCGCCCATGGTGGCCAGCATCGCGTTCTGCTGGGACATCAGGCTCGCCCAAGCCCCCTGGCGGAAGCGGTAATGGTCGCGGCGGCTTCCGGGGGCCGGGACCCGCTCGATCAGGCCGATCGGGATCAGCTGCTTGACCGCGGTCGACACCGCCCCCGAACTGATGGACAACTCCGCGCAAAGGTCTGCGGCGGTCATCGCGTCCTGCCTGGTGTAGAGCAGGGCGGTCATCACCCGGGCGGTCGTCTTCTGCATGCCACCCTGCGCCAGGGTCAGCGCCAGCTTCTCGGCGGCCTCGCGCAGCCGCTGGTCGGTGTCCATACGACAAGCCTATCAAGAACTTCGAGTTCTCAGAGAATTTACAAATCTCTGAAAGCTCTATACGGTCCGAGGTGTGGAGAGCGCCTCCCCGACGCCAAGGAGACCCAGCAATGAAGCCCACGAATGTGGTGGCCGGTGCGCACGGCATGACCGACCAGGCCTGGAAGAAGCACGCCAACCCGTGGAGCGTGTGGACCCGGTTCGCCGCCATCCCCGCCTTCGAACTGGCCGTCTGGAGCCGCGAGTGGATCGGCTGGTGGTCACTGGCCGGCGTGGCCCTCGTCGCCGTGTGGCTGTGGCTGAACGTGCACCTGTTCAGCCCGGTGGAGCCGACCAGCTGGGCCGCGCGCGGCATCTACGGCGAGCAACTCCACGTCGACGGCAGGACTCCGGCGGCCCACCGGCTGGTCCTGCGGCTGCTCATCGTGGCCGGCCTGCTCGGCTTCGCTTTCATCGCCTGGGGGCTGATCGCCCTGGAGATCTGGCCGCTCCTGCTCGGCACCACGCTGACCGTGCTCGCCCAGTTGTGGCGGATCGACCGCTACGGCCTGCTCTACGAACAACACCAGAGCGACACCCGGTGACCCCGGTGTAGCCGGCGCACGGCAACGCCGGCCGCACCGACACCTTCCTATGGAGAGTCCGGCACCTCGCACCGGCGCCGCCGGTGGACCCTGAGCGCGGATGCGGCGGCCGTGCCGATCGCGGATCGCCTGTCGTCGTAGCCGAGGCCGTCGCCCTGCCCGCCCGCCGGGCCTGGACGGCGTACGACAGGGTCATGTTCGGTGGCGCCGAGCGGGCGGGAGTGTCCTCGGGCGGCGGCTGGTTGAAGCGGTGGATGAAGATCTGGATGAGGTTCATGCCGGCGGCGAAACCACATGCAACAGTTTTCCCCTCGGTTCCCTCTCGGAGAAGACCTACGGAGGGCAAGGTTGTCGGAAAGTGAGATCCCGGTTTCGCGGAGTCCGTCGCCGAGATCACCGGCTACCCCGCCCCTAGGACCAGCGACTGACCTGCCTCGACGCTCCTCCAAGATCGCCATTGTGGGTTTCGGGTTTACCTCGGCTACACCCCGTGCTGAGGGCCGATCTTGTCCAACTCGGCGAGTTCCTCGCCGGAGAGCGAGAGTCCCGCGCCGGCGACGTTCTCGCGCAGGTGCGCCACCGACGAGGTGCCGGGAATGAGCAGGATGTTCGGCGACCGCCGCAGCAGCCAGGCCAGCGCGACCGACATCGGCGTCGCATCCAGCCGGGTGGCCACGGCAGAAAGCGCCGTGGACTGCAGCGGCGTGAAGCCGCCGAGCGGGAAGAAGGGCACGTAGGCGATGCCCTGGTCGGCGAGATCGTCGATCAGCTCGTCGTCCTGACGGTAGGCGAGGTTGTACATGTTCTGCACGCACACGATCGGCGCGATCGCCTGCGCCTGTGCGACCTGTTCCGCCGTCGCGTTACTCACTCCGAGGTGCCGGATCAGGCCCTGCCGCTGGAGCTCGGCGAGGGTCTCGAAGGGCTCGGCGAGCGAACCGGCCTGGGGACCCTGAGCGTCGCCGAACCGGAGATTGACCACGTCGAGCGAATCGAGGCCGAGGTCCTCGAGGTTCTCGTGGACGGCGCGGCGCAGGTCCTCGGGCTGCCGGGCAGGGGGCCAGCCGCCCTGCCGATCGCGGACCGCGCCGACCTTGGTCACGATGTGCAACGATTCGGAATAGGGGTGCAGCGCTTCACGGATCAGCTGGTTGGTGACGCGTGGTCCGTACGCACCGGCGGTGTCGATATGGGTGATCCCGAGGCCGGCGGCCTCGCGCAGGACGGCGAGCGCGCCGTCGTGGTCGGCGGGCGGGCCCATGACCCCGGGGCCGGCGAGTTGCATGGCACCGTAGCCGAAACGGGTGACGATCAGATCACCCAGGGCCCAGGTGCCGCCGGGCAGTGACGCGGAGCGTGTGTTCATGCCGTCGATGTTCGCTCGCGGACAAGCGGTGCCGCCAACACCGATACGGTGCACTGTCATACTCTGCAGGTATCACTGAGTTATGGTGTGGCCATGGACACCTTGGAGACCCGCGAGCTGAGGTACTTCATGGCCGTCGCCGAGGAACTGCACTTCGGCCGCGCCGCCGAGCGCCTCGGCATGGCCCAGCCACCGCTGTCCCGGGCGATCCAGCAGCTCGAACGGCGCCTCGGTGTCTCGCTGCTGAAACGTAACCGCCGCGGCGTATCCCTGACCGGCGCCGGAGAGGTACTGCTGCACGAGGGCCGCGCAGCCCTCGACGCGATCACCGCCGCCGCTCGCCGCACCCGTCGCGCCGGTGGCGCCGACGGTCCGGGAGGCCCCCGCAACCGCCTGGTGCTGGCGGTGAAGGCCGGCGCGTCTCACGAGCTGCTGCACAAGCTCCTCGACGCCTACGCGGCCGAGCCCGACGCGGCCGAGATCGAGGTGCTGCCGAGCGGCACGTGTGAGCAGGAAGGCATGCTCCGTGACGGCCGCGCTGATGTGGCGCTCATGCACGCGCCGTTCAACTCCCTGGCTGGGTTCGACAGCGAGGAACTGATGACCGAGGGGCAGATCGCCATTCTGCCCGCCGGGCACCCCCTCGCCGCGCACGAGACTTTGTCACTGGCCGATGTCAGCGACATCCCCGAGCTTCCGCTCGCCCGCTGGTCCCGCCACGGCACGTACCCACCCGGCCCGGGTCCCGAGATTCACGACCAGACGCAGCTGGCCCAGCTGATCGCCCTCGGACGTACCGTGGCCGTCTTCCCCGACTCCGCCCGCGCATGGCTATGGGCCGAGCACACCGCCGTCCCCCTGACCGACGCACCCTCCGTCGTCACCCACATCGCCTGGCCCGCGCACAGCCGCTTGCCCGCCCTCGCCGGGCTGATTCGCACAGCCACGCGGCTATGACCCTCTTGTGCCTTCCATCGCGTCTAAAGGGAAGCCCACGGAGCGGGAGACGTTCTCGTGGGCGCGCGACCATGTGCGACCTCGCGGAGCGGATGAGCTGCGAGCCCTCCAATGCGACCTTCGTCGTCGACAAGCTGGACAAGCGCGGTCTGGTGGAGCGCCGCGCCCATCCCCGGGACCGCCGCGCCAAGCAGCTCGTGCTCACGCCGCAGGGCGAGGAACTGCGAGCGCAGCTCCTCGATCTCCTCACCCAGGAGTCCCCCCTCGCGGGCCTGTCGCAAAAGGAGCAGGACACCCTTCGCGACCTGCTCCTCCGCGCTGCCCCAGCACGCGAGCAATGACCTGCGTCCGACCGGGAGCGACCGCGCCCGCTGGCTCTGGGCGACATAACCCAAAGGAAATCGTCAGCCACGGCAACAACCCAGGACCCGGCGGCGGCTCTCCCCCACCACAGAGGTCGACACCCTCAGAGATCATGAATCCGCTGCTGTCCCCAGGCCGTCGGCAGGGTGATCGAAGGCGGTGATGATGGCCAGGTGGAATCGGCCGCCCGTCTGGGCCGGACGGTCGCGGGCCGTGGAAGCGGGTTCTGGCTGGTCTATCGCCTGTTGGCGAGGGTGTGGGCGACCAGTGCATTGGCGTGACCGTGCCCGAGGCCGTGCTCGGACTTGAGCCAGCTGACGAGTTCCATGTGCTTGGTCAGGGGCGAGGAGTTGATGAGGTCGATCCATTCCTCGACGGGACGCCCGTACTTCTTCTCAATCGCGGGAAAGTAGCTGGCGGGGTTGCCTTTTGTCGGCGCGGTCATGTCAGGGGTCCGTTCTGCTGGTGGCTAGGGGTTGGGCGAAGGCCGTGTGGATGATCTCGCGCGGGCGGCGACACCGTCCAGCGAGATGAACAGCCCGGCGGCGACCTTTCGCGCAGTCATAGCGATCACTCCTCGGAAAACACCAGGTAGACCGGCCAAGTGGCCGAACCAGAACCAAGCTTGTCTTTTGCAAGTGTTATTTGTCAACACAAGTTAGCGATAGCATCTGCAGCATGACGCGTGAGTACGGACAGTTCTGCGGCCTGGCCCGCGCGATGGAGATGATCGGCGAACGCTGGACCCTGCTGATCGTCCGCAACCTGCTCTCCGGGCCCCAGCGCTACACCGACCTGCGCAAGGGCCTGCCCGCCATCCCGACCAACATCCTGTCGGCCCGCCTCAAACAGCTCGAAGAGGCAGGACTGGCCGTCCGCCGTGCGCTGCCCCACCCCGATCGCGCGGTCGTCTACGAGCTCACCGGCTACGGATGCGACCTCGAACCGGCACTGATCGCGCTCGGCCGCTGGGGCGCCCGCACGATGACCGAGCCCCGCGACGGCGAGGTCATCACCGCCGAGTCGGTGGCCATGGCCTTTCGCACCACCTACCGGCCGGAAACGGCCCGGCGGACGACTGTCGGTTACGAGGTCCGCATGGGCGACTTCACCCTCCGCCTACAGATCACCGACGGAGCCCTGACGGTCGGCATCGGCCCGCACTCGGCCCCGGACCTCGTCGTTGAGAGGCTGAACGGTCAAGGGATCCATGCTCTGATGACCGGCACCAAGACGCCCGACCAGGCACTGGCCGACGGCAGCGTGCGGGTGGAAGGCAATCCCGAGCTCCTCCACCGGTTCGTCGAGACGTTCCGCTTCTGACCGACCACCCCTGCGGGTTCGTCCAGCGGCTCAACGCGCCAGGCGACAACACCCACGCCTGTTCGGCACTCCTCGGGGAAAAGGGGGTTAGAGGGGGTCCGGCAAGGTGCAGTGGAAGACGTGCTGTCCGGGGCCGGCCTCGACAGCGGGCTCTCCGGGCAGGTCGACGATGGCGGTCGTGTTCAGTGGGACGCGGACGGCGACAGTCAGCCGCTCCCCGTCGCGCCGCCAGTTCACCTCCGCCTCCCCGTAGGGGGTGTGATGGGCGGCGCGGGCGTGGGTGAGGCCGCCGCCGGGACGTGGGCGGACGGAGATGCGGCGGTAGCCAGGCTCGGCCGGGGCGAGACCGGCCACGGTGCGGTGCATCCAGTCCGCGACCGCGCCGAGCGCGTAGTGATTGAAGGAGGTCATCTCGCCCGGGTTGACGGAGCCGTCGGGCAACATGCTGTCCCAGCGCTCCCAGATCGTGGTGGCCCCCATCGTCACCGGATACAGCCAGGACGGGCGGTTGCGCTGGGTCAGGAGTTGATAGGCGGTGCCGTAGGCGCCGACCGAGCAGAGGGCGTCGCAGATGAGCGGGGTGCCGACGAAGCCGGTGCCGATGCGGTGGTCGTCGGCGGCGACGAGCTCGACGAGGCGGCGTCCGGCACGTTCGCGCTGTTCGGGGCCATCGAACAGGTCCACGGTCAAGGCGAGGGCGTAGGCGGTCTGGGTGTCGCAGGCCAGCCGGCCGGACGGGGTGACGAACTCGCGGCGGAAGGCCGTCCGCACGTGCCCGGCCAGCTCGGCGTAGCGGGCGGCGTCGGCGTCATGGCCGAGCAGCGCCGCCGTGTCCGCCACGACCCGAGCCGACCAGGCGTGGTAGGCGGTGGCGACGAGCGCCCGGTCGGTACGGGCCTTGCCGGGATTGTCCGAGGGCGCGGCCGGGTCGAGCCAGTCGCCGAACTGGAAGCCCTCGTCCCACAGGTGGTCCCTGGTGAGGGTGGCGACCTGGTCCACCCACGCGGTCATGCTCGGGTACTGACGGCGCAGCAGGCCGAGGTCGCCGGTGCGCTCATAGAGCGTCCACGGGACGAGGACGGCGGCGTCGCCCCAGGCGGCCGTGGCCGAGACGCCGAACACCAGCGGCACCCACGGCACGTAGTGCGGCACGGTGCCCACCTCGGCCTGCTCGGCGGCCAGGTCGGCCAGCCACGATGACAGCGGCCCCGCACAGTCGTACAGGAACGCCGCGGCGGGGGCGAAGACCTGGATGTCGCCGGTCCAGCCGAGCCGCTCATCGCGCTGCGGGCAGTCGGTGGGCAGGTCGACGTAGTTGCCGCGCATGCTCCAGACCACGTTGGTGTGCAGCCGGTTCAGCAGCGGGTCGGAACACTCAAACGCGCCGACGGGCCGCATATCGGTGTGACAGACCACGGCCACCACGTCAGCCGGGTCGAACGCCCCGGGCCAGCCGTCGATCTGTGCGTAGCGGAAGCCGTGCGTGGTGAAGCGGGGCTCGAAGGTCTCCGGCTCGGCGTCGCCGCGCAGCGTGTAGCGGTCCTCGGCGGCGGCTGCGCGCAGCGGGCGCACGGCGAGGGCGCCGTTCTCCAGGACCTCGGCGTGGCGCAGGGTGACGGTGTGGCCGGCCGGGCCCTGCACGCGGATGCGCAGGCGGCCGACGAGGTTCTGGCCGAAGTCCACAAGGGTCTCGCCGTTCGGGCCGGTCAGCACCTCGGTGGGGGGCAGCGTCTGGACACGGCGTACGGGCGGGCCCGTGGGGGCGACCAGCAGCGCCGGATCGTGGGTGAGGGCGTCGGCGGGCAGCCAGGAGGAGTCATCGAAGCCGGCCTCGGACCAGCCCGCGGGGTGCAGGCGCGCGTCGTGTTTCTCCCCGTCGTACAGGCCGGCCTCGGTGACCGGGCCAGAGGCGCAGCGCCACTCGTCATCCGTGACGATCATGTCGGTGGTGCCGTCGATATAGGCGATCTCGAGTTGCGCGATGAGGGCGGTGCGCTCGCCGTAGATGCCGCTCTTGCCGCCGCCGAAGCCGACGCGGCCGCGGTACCAGCCGTCGGCGAGGGTGGCGCCGATGGCGTTGGCGCCCTCGCGCAGCAGGCCCGTGACGTCGTGGGTGCGGTAGCGCAGGCGGTGGTGGTAGCTGGTCCAGCCGGGGGCGAGCACGTCGTCGCCGACCACTCGGCCGTTGATCTCGGCCTCGTAGATGCCGTGGGCCGTGATGTAGAGGCGGGCGCGCTCGATCGGGGCGCGCAGGGTGAAGCCGCGGCGCAGCAGGAGCGCGGGGCCGTCGGGTGCGCCGAGCAGTTCCAGCGGTGGCGCGGCGGCCGTGGCATGCCAGTCAGCGGGGTCCAGCAGCCCGGTTTCCCCGTACGACCATTCGCTCCAGTCGCTGGCCGAGCCGTCGGCGCCGTGAACCCGCACCCGTGCGGCGCGCCGTTCCCGCGAGCCCAGCGGCGCGCCGGGCCACGGCACGAGCGCGGACTCGTTCGACTCGACTCGGCCGGTGGACAGGCCGTCGCCGAGTTCGATCTCGTATGCCTGCTGGATCCAGTCCGGGATGTCCGTGGTGACGGTCCAGGACAGGCGCGGTCGGGGTTCGCCGATGCCGAAAGTGTCACGGTGGTGTTCGAAGGCAGGGGCGGAAACGTGCAGAGAGGTCATGTCATCCCTTGATGGCACCGGCGGTCATGCCGGCGACGATCTTGCGGTTGAAGAAGACGAACAGCACCAGCGGGGGGATCGTGATCAGGACGATGTCCATGAACAGCAGGTTCCACTGGGTGTTGTACTGACTCTGGAAGTTGTAGAGGGTGACCTGCACGGTGGCGTTCTCGTCGCCGGGCAGCAGATAGAGCGGGTTGACGAAGTCGTTGAAGATGTTGACCGAGCTGACCAGGATGACCGTGACGGTCACCGGCCGCAGCAGCGGGAAGATCACCCGGAAGAACAGCCGCAGGCCACTGCAGCCGTCGATCTGGGCGGCCTCGTCCAGCTCGCGCGGGATGGCCGCGATGAACGCGCGGAACAACAACATCGCGAACGACAGATTGAAGGCCACTTCCGCGAGGATCATCCCGGACAACGTCTTGAACAGGCCGATCGCCTGCAGCAGCCAGATCGTCGGCACCACCGCGGGCGGGATGATCAGCCCCGACAGCACGAGGAAGTCGGCCAGCTTGGCGACCTTGCCCGGGCGGCGCTGCAGGACGAACGAAGCCATGGCGGCGAAGACGACGAGCAGGGCGACCGAGGCGACAGTGATGATGGTGCTGTTGACGTAGGCGCGCAGCAGCACGTAGTCGCGCGCCTCGATCACGGCCATGAAGTTCTCGACGACCGGCCAGTTGGTGGGCCAGGCGAAGTCCAGGTCTATGGCCTGTTCCGGGTCCTTGACGGCGGTCAGCAACATGAGCGCGAACGGGACCAGGAAGATCACGGTGGCCAGGACCAGCGCGACGACCTCGCCGCTGAGCCTTCTCAGTGCTGTCATGCGGTGACCTGCCTCTTGCCGAGGAAGTAGTTGAGCGGCACGGCGATGGCCGTGACGACGATGAAGAGGATCACGTTGCCGGCGGTCGACAGGCCGAAGAAGCCGGCCTGGTACTGCTTGTAGATGATCGAGGCGATGGTGTCGCTGGTGAAGCCGGGACCGCCGCGGGTCATCGTCCAGATCAGATCGAACGAGCGCAGCCCGCCGATGAACGACAGGATGATCACCGAGTACGTGGCCGGCCAGGACAACGGCAGCGTCACGTGCCGGAAGCGGTGCCAGGCGCCGCCACCATCCACCGCGACGGCCTGGTAGTACTCGCGCGGGATGGACATGATGCCGGCGATGTAGATGACGGTGGCCAGGCCGACGCCCTTCCACACGTCCACCAGCGCGACCGACAGCAGCGCGGTGGTGGCGTCACCGAGCCAGTCGCGGCCGTCGATCCCGACCAGCGCGAGGGCCTGGTTGACCAGGCCGGTCTGCGGTTTGAGCAGCATGGCGAAGGTGATGCCGACCGCGACCGTGGAGACCAGCGTCGGGAAGAACACCACCGAGCGCAGGAAGCCGCGCAGCCGCAGCCGCGAGGTGAGCAGGACGCCGAGCAGCAGCCCGAGCACGACTTTGAGGCCGCTGGTGACGACGGCGTAGATGATCGTGTTCTGGAAGCCGATGCGCAGGTTCTGCTCGGCCAGGAAGTCGCGGAAGTTCTGCAGACCGACGAACTCGCTGTCGAACAACGTCCAACGGGTGAGTGCGAAGTAGAAGGCCATCGCCGTCGGCACCAGGAAGATGACGAGGAACACGACGGCGGCGGGCAGGTAGAGCGCGTACGGGTAGGCCGCGTTGCGCCGGCGGCGGGAGGCGCGGGCGTGCGCCCGCCCGGGTGCCGGGCCGGGCCCCGTGCGGGGTACGGTGTCCTGCCTGGTCACCACCCTGCCAACCCCAGCTGCTTGGCCTGCTTCTCGACGTCCTTGTCGTACTGGGCGGCCCCCTCGGCGGCCGAGGTCAGGCCGGAGCCGACGGCGACCGTGATCTGCTCCAGCGACGGGCCCTTCACCGGCGAGACGAACTCCAGCGCCGGCGCCGTTGTGCCCTCGTCCACGTAGGCCTGCAGGTCCTTGGCCGCCTGGATGGCGTCGTCGGGCAACTTGGCCCCGGTGATCCGGTATGGCCCGGCAGGCGGCACGGCCTTGGTGACCGCGTCGGCGGCGGCCGGCGAGGCGACGAAGGCCAGGAACTTCTTGGCCGCCTCCAGGTTCTCTGTGGTCTTGGCGATGTAGATGCCGGCCGGCTCCCAGATCGTGGCGCCGTTCTTGGCGGCGTCCGTGCCGGGGATGCCGAAGAAGCCGATGTCGGTGGCCGCCTGCGGCATGGTGGCGACGAACGGCGGGAGCTGGGAGCTCAGCATCGGGTAGTGCGCGCCCTTGCCCTCGGCCAGTAGCTTCATGCCCTGGTCGGCGGTGGCCGAGCCGAAGCCCTCCTGCAGGTAGCCCTTGGCGTGTACCTCGGCCAGGTGGTCGAACCCGGTCTGGGCAGCGGGGGTGGTGGCGAACTTGGCCTTGTTGGCCGTGTAGTCCTGAGCGAAGGTCGGCACCGCCGCCTGCACGTTGTAGTAGTCGCCCAGCACGAACAGCTGCGAGGTCCAGGTGTCCTTGAACGTGCCGATCACCGGTGCGATGCCGGCTGCTTTGATCTTGTCGCTGTTGGCCGTGAAGTCGGCCCAGGTCTTGGGCACCTCCAGCTTGAGCTGCTCGTAGACCTTGCGGTTGTAGAGGATGCCGCCGCCCATTGCGGTGCCGCCGGGCACGCCGTAGACCTTGCCGTCCTGGCTCACCACGGGCAGGAAGTCCTTGGCCACGTTGGCCAGCACCGGGTCGCCGGTGAGGTCGACCATGGTCTGCGCCGGGTTGAGCGCCTGCAGCAGCGACCCCGAGTTGTACCAGAACACATCCGACATGTCGCCCGTCGAGAGCCGGGTCTTGACGATGTTGTCGCCCTCGCTGCCTCCCGGCCGGGTCTCGGTCTCGACCTTGATACGGGGATTGGCCTGCATGAACGTGTCCGCGAGCGCTTTGGCGGTGTTCACGGTGGCCGAGCTGTTGTCGATGAGGAACTTCAAGGTGACCGAGCCGGTGGCGGCGGTTCCGGAATCGGAGCCGGAGCCCGAGCCGCACGAGGTCAGAGCCGCCATCGCGAGAACGGCCAGGGCCGCTCCCGTCATGCGGTGCGAGGTCTTCACAGCGCCCTCCGGGTTCGTTGAAACGATTTAAGCGCCCCCCGATGCGAGTTAACGTAGGCGTTACCTGGCAGGCCGTCAAGAGTGCACTTGGGGAACGGTCTCCAATCGTGACAGTTGTGAAGATGGGCTCGGCAATACTTCAGATCAAAAAATTGGGTAACGTTACCCATCACCTCCTGCGGATTCGACCCATACAATCGGGCGACGCGAGTGGACGGAAAGGTGGCACATGGTCACACGAGACCGGCAGCGCAGGGTGACCATCACCGACGTGGCCGAGCACGCCCAGGTCTCCACCACAGCGGTGTCGAAGGTGTTGCGCAACGCCTACGGCGTCAGCGAGGCGATGCGGATCAAAGTGCAGGCCGCCATCGACGAGCTGGGCTACCGCCCCCACAACGCGGCCCGGGCCATGCGCGGGCGCACCTTCACCATCGGCGTGCTCCTGCCGCACATCCGCAATCCCTTCTTCGCCGACATCCTCGACGGCCTGACAGATGAGATCTCCGCCAGCGGCTACCAAGCGATCATGGTCCAGAGCGGCGGCCACGACCCCGCGGCAGAGCGTCGGGCCAGTGACGCGCTGGTCGACCGCCAGGTGGACGGCGTCCTCTGGGTCGCCCCGGTCTGCCCCAGAGGACAACTGGAGAAACTCGCCAGGGACATCCCCCTCGTCGTGCTCGGCCGCCACGACCGCTCGGCGCTGTACGACTGCGTGCTCGACGACGACGAGGTCGGCGCCGAGCTCGTGGTCGAGCACCTCATCGCGCTCGGCCATCGCCGCATCGCGCACATCACGCAGAAGGACACCGTCGGGGGCCGCGCCACCGCCCTGCTGCACACGATCAGGGCCGCGACCTATGAGCGGATGATGACCGAGCACGGCCTCGCCGACCACATCGCCATCGCCGCCACCTCCTACACGGAGGAAGGCGGCTACGATGGCGCACACGAGCTGCTGGTTCGCGACCCCCGTCCCACCGCCATCTTCGCCGGCGCCGACCAGGCCGCGTTCGGCGCCCTCGCGGCCGTTCACGAGGCGGGCCTGAGTGTGCCCGGCGACATCTCGGTGGCGGGCTACGACAACGCACGCCTGACCGGCCTCGCGCACGTCGCGCTGACCAGCGTCGACCAGGACGGCGCCATGATGGGCCAGACCGCCGGCCGGCTGCTGCTCGAACGCATCGCCGGCCGTGCCTCCGCAGTGCGCTTCTCCGTCACCCCGACCCTTGTGGCCCGCCGTTCCACGGCATCCCCTGGCACGGTTGACCGCGCCACTTCAACGTGAACGACTCAGCTCGCCGGGCAGCGACCGCATCACTGCGCGCACCTGCTGCGAAGAGCCTGTGGACCGTGACGGACGCTCCGGCGATCATCCGCAACGGTCGTTGCCGCGCACCGAGACCGGGCGTGATCCCTTCAACAGCGACCTGCCCCAGCCGATCGGGGAGCCGCCGACCCGCAGCGACGGCTTCCGCGCCCGGTGGGCACGGTAACCCGGCCTGCCGGGCCCCCCACCGAGGCCGCGCGGTCTTTCCATGGCCACGAGCCATTCCGCAGCGTTGGCCTGTCTCCGCCCCTACGGGAGATCGAAGGGGGCGGGTGAGTGGCCTTCCCAGATCCGGCGGGAGGCCTGTTCGGGGTAGGGCAGAGTCTCCGACTCAGCGTTCAGGACGCGGGTGAGCTGCTGGCAGGGTCGGTAGGTGGCCCATCCCGCGTCGCCGGTGGTGACGAAGCGAATCCATGCCTCCTTGAGTTCGCGGGAGAGCGCGAAGGCCTCGGGGGTGGGCTCGTCGCCGATGAGCTGCGTGCCGACGGGACTGTCCAGCGTGCCGAACGCCAGGGGGATGTCGAGGCTGTGGCAGGCGCCCAGGGCGCCGCCGAGGGCCGGGGCGGTCCAGCTCAGTTCGAACAGGTACGAGGTGCCGCCGGCTGCGGCGTTCGCCTCGGCCAGCTTCTGTGACGGCATACGGAAGAGGGCGTCGGAGTACACCGTCTCCACCAGTTCCTCCGGGCCGGCCTGCGGAAACGCGGCACGGTACGCCCCCGCGCCGTGCGGCTGGGGGGCGAGCAGCTCCAGGGCTGCGCGGGCGTCCTGGTCGGTGAAAGTGCCCTGCCGTCCGCTCATGACGCTGAACAGCCGGAACTCGTCCCGGGCGTGGCCGACCAGCAGCTCGGTCCCGCTCGCGCGCCCGCCGGTCAGCGCGGGCCAGGGCGTTTCGGGAAGGACCTCGCCGTCGATGACGGGGCACAGGGCGGTGCCGGTCTCCGTGAGCCGTCCCCAGCTCTCCCGGTGTGCATGGAGGCCGGCGTTGAACGAGGTGAGCTCCGCGGCCAGGCGCCAGGGGTCGATGTCGCGCAAGGCCGCAGCGGTGGGGGCCGCCGCGCCGAGCCGGTCCGCGAACGCGGCGGTGACCTGCCGTGCCAGCGCGGGGGTGCTGTGCAGCCCCGGCACCGAGTGGGCGATGCCCCGCCGAAACAGGCCGCGGGCCGGCTTCATCGTCAGGAGGGCGGCGACCGATCCCGCCCCGGCAGACACGCCGCCGACGGTGACCTGGCCGGGGTCGCCTCCGAAGGCGGCGATGTTCCGCTGCACCCACTCCAGCGCCGCGATCTGGTCGAGGAATCCGCGGTTGGGCGGCGCGTCGTCGAGGAACGCGAAACCCTCCGCGCCCACGCGGCAGTTGATGGTCACCACGACGACTCCCGCCTCGGCCAGCGCTGCCGGGTCGTACATCGGGTCGCTCGACGCCGCCGAGATGTAGCCCCCTACGGGGATCCACACCAGCACCGGCAGTCCTGCCGCGCCCGGATCCGGAGTGCCGACGTCGAGCGTCAGCCAGTCCGTGCCCTGCGGCGGACCCGTGTCGACCGGCAGGGACAGCGGCACCACGGGGCCGAACTCCGCCGCCTGTCTCGTCCCGTCCCAGCGGTGCGGCGGGGCGGGCGCGGCGAAGCGGAGCGCTCCCACCGGGGGCTGGGCATAGGGGATGCCGCGGAACACCGCGTGCTCCCGCCGCCGGCGCCCCTGCACCACACCTTCCGTGGTCCGCACCCTTGGCTGTTCGGGCAGTCGTTCAGGCATGACATTTTCTCCCTCGCATGGATCCCAGGGTTATGGGTCAACTGTATTATGTCAATTGTATGGGAAAGTTCCGGGGTACGAGGGAGTGGCCGGCGATGCCGAAACAGGTGGATCACCGCGGACGCCGCGAAGCGATCGCCCGTGCGCTGTGGCGGGTGGTGGAGCAGCGCGGCGTCGCTCATCTGACGATGCGCGTGGTGGCGCAGGAGGCGGGCATCTCCCTCGGGCAGCTGCAACACTATTTCGCCTCCCGGGCCGCCATGCTCTCCTTCGCCATGGACTTCGCGTCCGAGCAGACCTCGCTCCGCGTCGGCCAGGGGCTCGAGAAGCTCGGTGACCGTCCGCATCCCCGTGACGTGCTGCGACTGACGCTCGCGGAAATGCTCCCCCTGCATGCCGACGCCCGCGCGACCAGCCGGATGAGCGCCGCCTACGTCCTGGAGGCGCTGCATGACGAGGCCGTCCACGAGCAGGCGCGCCGTGGCCTCGTCCAGGGACGGGCCCTCATCGAGCAGTTGGTCCGCCAAGCGATCACCGACGGGCACATCGACCCTGGCCGCGACCCGGCGACCGAGACCAACCTGCTCCTCGCCCTCACCGGCTTCACCCCCCTGATCGAACTGGACGTGGTCGGGGCCCGGGACGCGCTCACCGCGATCGATCTGCATCTGGACAGGCTGTTCAGCGGGAACGATCGGCGTGCGTGACCTGCGTCCGCGCGCAGGGACAGGGGTCGACGGTCCATCACCGGCGATGACGCCGAGGGCGGCTTGCCGAAGAGGCCGGCACGCTCTCGGCGATCGACTCCCACTGCGCCCCCCGGCCAGCAGATGGGCACGCTCTCCTCGGTGGCGTCGGCCTCGTGGAGGTTGCCGATGTGCGGGAAGCACCGACGGCGGGACGCTCACCGGCGGCATGAACGCCATCCGCGGCGCCGCGGCCGTAGCCGGGCAACCCGCCACCTTCCAGCGCATGGCCACCAGCGCTCGCTGGCCACCCGCGCCTACGACCTGACCGGATGGTGACCGCCGGCGCCTGCCTGACCGGCCCGCGGGCGCCTTCGCTGCCTACGGCCGCATCTTCAAGGCATTGCACCTGCTCCAGGTCATCCACGTGGAGGCCTACCGGCGGATGATCGGCGCCCAGCTCAACGTCGGCGAGTCCGGCCACAGCCTGGCCCGCCGCGTCTTCTTCGGCGACCTCCGGTTGGAGGCGTGCACGGACGCCTGCGCGAGCTGCGTGAGGTCGCCGTCCTCGATGCTGAGCCGGGGCAGTAGGGCCTGGTGAGCAACGAGAGCGACAGTCCGGCCGGAGCCGGGGCCTGCCCGCACGGTGCCGGCACGCCGTCTCGAGCGTGGTCGCGGAGGTAGGTCACCGCCGCGCGCATGGCCGTGGACGAGGACATCCGCGCATGGGAGGACGCTCTCCCGAACGACCGACTTCGCCGAGGGCGCTCAGCTCTGATGCCCGGCCACCACCCCACACGGAGCCGACGCACCACCGCACGCAAGGGCGATGTCCGGGAGCGGGCCATTCTGGACACCTGCGAAGCTCTGCTAGCGCACAAGGGCTACGACGCCATGAGCGTCGGCGACATCGCCCAGGGCGCCGGCATCACACGCGGCGCCCTGCAAGGCGCTGCTCTGATCACCCGCTCAAGGACCGGCACATCAACGTCCTGGGCCTCTTCTGGCGCCTCGATTAGCTTGATCGTCGCAGGGAGCCGACGTATTGATGGGCGTCGTGTTCTTCAGCGAAGGTGAACCCCCGTACCCCACCTGGCACCTGTCCATGCCCGGCCGCCGAGCATGCCGTGGGCTCGTCGCGCCGCGTTCGCGGCGCGACGAGCACTCAGCCGGGCGGTCAGCGGCCGTAGGCTTCCAGCAGCCGCAGCCAAACCTCGCTGACGGTGGGAAAAGCCGGGACCGCGTGCCACAGCCGGTCCAGCGGAACCTCGCCGACCACGGCGATCGTCGCCGCGTGCAACAGCTCCGCGACGTCCGGGCCGACGAGCGTGAAGCCGGCGATCACCTTCCGGTCCTCGTCGACGACCATGCGGGCGTGGCCCTGGTATCCCTCGGCCTGCAAGACGGACCCGGCGACGGCACCCAAGTCGTAGTCGACGACCCGGATCCGCAGCCCCGCGGCCTCGGCAGCCGCCGCGGTCAGCCCCACCGAGGCGATCTCCGGTTCGGTGAACACCACCTGGGGTACCGCACGCTCGTCGGCCGTCGCCGCGTGCGAGCCACCCGCCACCCGATCGGCGCCCCGTCGTCCCCGAGGACGCGCAATGTGTCGTCGAACGTGAGCCAGGCACCCGGGGTCAAGCCGATGGTGTCCGGTCCGATGTCCTGGATGTTCGGTGTGCGGCCGATCGCGACGAGGAGTTCGTCGGCTTCGATCTGCCCGCCCTCGGTGAGGGTGATGACCAGCGCGCCGCTTCCTGTCGCGATGACGACGGCGTGCCGCGCGGTCAGCGACGTCCTGACGGCGTTCTCACCGGTCACCTCGACGGTCCGGGCGGACGTGATCCGCCCTTGTCCGCGGTACAGCGGAACCCCCACCTGCTCGAGCCAGGCGGCCTGCCCGTCGTCTTTCCGGTGCGAGGCGAAGGAGTCGCGACGGCGGAGGACGGCGGCCACGTCCAGGTCGCCCGTCACGGCCTCACGTGCGCCGGGCACCTGGCGGGCCGCCCGCAGCGCCGCCGCGCTCCGCAGCAACGCCTTGGTCGGCATGCAAGCCCGATAGGAGCACTCACCTCCGACCAGTTCCCGCTCCACGATGGCGGCGCTCAAGCCGCCCTGCACCACCCGGTCGGCGATGTTCTCCCCGACCGGGCCCGCGCCGATGACGATGACGTCGTACGCGGTGGTGTCCATGTCAGTTCTCCTTGGCAGCGCGGCCGAGGCGCAGCGCCGAGACGAGGAAGAAGACGCCGCCGAGGACCGCGTAACCGGCCACGTTGGTCAGCACCGGATTCGGCGCGGAGGCCCCCAGGAAGAACGACCCTCCGGCCAGTACGGAGATGCCCCCGCTGAGGATCATCGGCCACTGGCCACCCATCGTGAGCCGGCTGACACCCACGATCAGCTGGACGAGCCCGGAAACGACCGCCCAGGCGCCCCACACGCGCAGGATCGCCGGTACGCCAGAGGTGCAGGCGATGGCCAGGCCGACGGCGGCGAGGAGGCTGATCGCGATGTTCACGTACAACCCGCGAGGCGGTCCGGTGACACGGGACGAGCGAGCGTCCACGATTGCCGCGGCGACGTCGAACAAGGGGTAAAGGACGAGCAGGGCGATACTGAGCGGCCCGAGCTGCGACATGGTGACGAACAGCAGGGCCGCCCAGACGATGGCGAAGACGAACCGCACGAAGTAGAGCCGGCGCAGCGCCAGCGCGATCCCGCCAATGGCGGGTGTGTCGACGGTGGTCACGATGATCCTTTCGATGGCGTACGGGGATACGCGATTCAGCGGGCGCCGCGGTCGCTTCCTCGATCAGACGGCGTCCCATGCCGAAGCATGAGACCGAACGTTCTATCGCAATTCAGCATGACAGCGAGACATCGAACCGTCAAGACAGAACGTTCTATCTTATGGCTTGGGCACCATGGTCCCCGGGCGCGCTTTCCTCAACACCGTCGCCGAATACCCCGTCCCGAACACCCCGTCCCGAACACCCGGTGGGCCAGGCCGTGATCGCTTGCTCCTTGGCATGTGGCCTCGCCCGCCGCGGCCCAGGGCCCGGAGCCGCGGCGGGCGGCTAACGGCAAATCGACGCCCAGCTCCGGTAGTCGTCGGCCGGAAGGGGGTGACCGGCGGGGACACCGCGGAGTTGCCCGCGGTCAGGCAGCCCGGGCAGAACAGTTGCCGGAAGACGACCTCCGCGTCGACGTACTCCCCCGGGTCGTGCCAGATGTGGGGACCCGCTTCGGTCGGCGCCGAATCGCGAGGAGCCAGCCCCGCGACGAATCGCACCACCAGCCAGCGGCCCGATCCGCGTGCTGCAGTGGATGCACACGACCGTTCCGCCTTCCGGCGATCCAGTAGCGACGCCGTTTTCCTTTGACGCGGCACTCCGCCGGCCACTGGACATCCGAACGGGAAAGGCGGGTCAGCAGCACTCTTGCACGCAGTGACTATTCCGGACCAAGACACAGTCCGGCACGCCCTAATTCGACGCGGAATTGCGAAACTGCAGGATCCCCTCGACCCCTTGGAGGAAGGTGTCGCAGATCCCCGCCGGATCAGCCAGGCAACCCGATGCCATCGCGCCATCGCGGAGCATCACGAAATGCCGGCCCGCGAGCTCCGGCGGCGTCTGCCCGACGTGTGCGAGCAGGTCCGTGACGGTGCGCAGGAACCACTCGCGGTGGGCGAGGACGGCTTTGTGCACGGGATGCTCGGGGTCCGGATATTCCGCGACAGCGTTGAGGAAGGCGCATCCGCGGAATCCGGCGGACCCGATGTCCTGGGCGATCGACTTGGCGATGGTTCGCAGGATGTCGACCGCCGGCAGGCCGCTGGCCAGAGCTTCGCCGACCCGGTCGCGATCAGCCTGGCCGATTCCCTGCAGATAGGCGACGACGAGCTCGTCCTTGCTGGGGAAGTGCCGGTAGAGCGTGGCGCGGGTGACCTTCGCCTCCGCAACGATCCGGTCGATCCCGACGGAGTGCAGACCTTCCGCGTAGAAGATCCGAGTGGCCGTCGCGAGCAGCCTTGATCGCGCTTCGGAGACCTGGACTCGAGTGTTGTGCGCCATCAGGACGAGCGTACCAGATAGAACGGTCAGTATTCCGGAGGATGCCGGCGGGCTCGATGAGGCGTTTCACCGACGATCGCGCCGGTCACGACGGCGCGGCGACCGGACAGGTCAGGCCTGGAAGGGTGTCAAGGTGTCGGTGTCCCTCGAGGTTGAAGGTGCCGCGCACTACCTGCCCGCCTACGCCGGGAACCTCGACATCATGACGTCGGCGGCCTTGCGGACCGCCGAGCGCATCGCCGCCCACCGTCAGGACGACCACCACAACCTCGGACTGGGCGTCGCCAACAGCGAGCGCGCAGCCGAACAGGTGCAGACCGGCGGTGCCGGGAGGAACGCCCCTTGAGGATCCCGTTGCCGATCCCCCGCTAAGCGTCGCTTCTCTGCAGGTCCTTGGAGGCATTCGTCAAGGGTGAGGAAGGGTTCGGATTCGCTGTCGCTTGGCACGCCAGCGGGTCAGCGGGTTGGAGGGAGGCGGTGGCGTCGATGAGGACGTCCAGCGCGTCGCGTGCGGCCATGAGCCCGGCGACCGCGTCGCTGAGCCGTGCACGCTCGCGGTTCAGGTCGGACAGCATCAGGGAGCACGCCGGCCGCAGCACCTGCCCATCGTCGCTCATGCAGGGCAGCAGTTCGGCGATCGTGGCCGTGTTCAGCCCGGCGGCGAGCATGAGGCGGATGCCGCGCACGATGCTGGCGTGTCCTTCGTCGTAGTCGCGGTAACCGCTGGGCAGTCGTACCGGGTTCAGCAGTCCTTGCTCTTCGTAGTAACGCAACGAGCGCACGCTGGCACCCGTTCGCCGAGACAGCTCACCTATCCGCATGCGCATCACCGCCACTTCTGGTTGACTCTCACGCCGATGTGAGGGTCCAACATATCGGGCATGACAAATCAGCATTCATCCGATCAGCACCGTTCGCCCGTGACCGTCATCGGCCTGGGACCGATGGGAGTGGCGCTGGCCGAGTCGCTTCTGAACCATGGCCATGCCGTGACGATCTGGAACCGTACCGCTCAGAAGGGCGATGACCTCATCACCAAGGGTGCCCACCGCGCGGCGACCGTCGCCGAGGCGGTGTCCCGGAGCCCTGTCACGATCGTGTGCCTGAAGGACTACGCGACCATGCACGCCATCCTCAACTCCGTCGTTGACGCCATGACAGGCCGCGCCCTGGTGAACCTCAATTCCGGTACGCCGACGGAGGCGCACGCCGCGGCCCGCTGGACGGCCGAGCATGACGTCGACTACCTCGACGGCGCGATCATGGTGCCGCCGCCGCTCATCGGGGAGGCCGACTCCGTCTTTCTCTACAGCGGTTCGCAGGACGTCTTCGACCGGCACCGAGCGACCCTGGCCAGCCTGGGCGACCCCCGCCACCTCGGCTCCGACCCCGGGCTTGCCGTGCTGCACAACGCGGCGCTGCTCGACTTGATGTACGCCACCATGAACGGGTTCCTGCACGCCACCGCCCTGGTGGGCTCGGCGGGCGTCCCGGCGGTGGATTTCGGCGAACTGGCCGTCAAGTGGTTCATGCCGACCGTGGTGAACGAGAGCCTCATCGAGCAGGCGTCCGAGCTGGACCAGGGTGACTATCCCGGCGACTTCGGCACCATGGAGATGAACGCGAACGCGCTGGAGCACATCACCCGCACCAGCGTGGAACAGGGAGTTCACTCCGACCAGCCACGACTGATGCAACAGATCGCCGAGCGGGCGATCGCCGAGGGCTACAGCGGTAGGAATTACCTGGCCGTGTTCGAAATCTTCAAGAAACCGACGCACACCGGATGACCGGACGGTGATCCTACGTCGCTGCCATACTGGGCGTGCGTTGTCCCTCGTTGCACCGGCTGGGACGCCAAGGTGTCGGTCAGGACGCCCAGGCCCAAGACCGTCACCGAGTGACCTGGGTCCGGGCGTCGCGACGGGCGCGGGCGTCAACGTGTACAACGCCGGCCACGTAGACGGGGCCGAGCACCGTATCGCGTACAGGCCGTGATCTTCGCCTACGGAACCGGCATCAACCGCCCGCGATGGACGCGTGGCACGTGCGCCTTCGCTCAGGACGAGGCGTGTGCGGGTGTGGCGGATTCCTGATCGCCGCTCAGGTCACGGTCAAGGTGATCGGCGTGGTAGAGGCCTTCGGCCAGCAGGCGGCGGACGTGCTCGTCGGCCGCGCTGTAGTAGACGAAGGTGCCCTCGCGGCGGCCCTTGACCAGTCCGGCCAGGCGCAGCTTGGCCAGGTGCTGGCTGACCGCGGTGGGAGCGGCGTCGGCGAGCTCGGCCAGGCAGGCCACCGACGACTCCCCCTGCAGCAGCGCCCAGAGAATCTTGATACGGGTCGGGTCGGACAGCAGCCGGAAGGCCTCGGCGGCCAGGTGCACCTGTTCCTCGTTCGGCATGTCGAAGTCGGGCATCGAGGTGTGCATGAGGGCAGCATATCGCCGAGCTTTTCTACTTGCATATCTGCGTGAGTGCGCATATACGATGCTTTGATGTGACGACAGATGTGAGAACGTCCAGCGGCGTGGTGCCTCCGTCGGCGACCTTCCTGCCGATCCGCTGGTGGCGGTCTGGGGCAGGTTCCCTGCCCGAGGTGCGCTGGGCGTCGGCGGCCACCATGCTGTTCGCGGTCGGCGGCCTGGCCCAGCTCGGTGGCGCACCCGCCTGGCTGTGGTGGGCTCTGTATCTGGCCTGCTATACGGCCGGCGGCTGGGAGCCCGGCCTGGCCGGGCTCAAGGCGCTGCGCGAGCGCACGCTGGATGTCGATCTGCTCATGGTGGCCGCGGCCATCGGCGCGGCGGCGATCGGGCAGGTCTTCGACGGCGCGCTGCTGATCGTCATCTTCGCCACCTCCGGCGCGCTGGAGGCCGTGGCCACCAAACGCACAGAAGACTCCGTACGCAGCCTGCTGGACCTGACCCCTGACCAGGCCGTACGCGTCGGAGACGGCGGCGAGGAAGAGATCGTGGCGGCCACCGACCTGCGGGTCGGCGACGTCATCGTGATCCGGCCGGGCGAGCGTGTCGGGGCCGACGGCCGCGTGGTGGCCGGGGCGAGTGACGTCGACCAGGCTTCCATCACCGGCGAGAGCCTGCCGGTGGACAAGCAGGTCGGCGATGACGTCTTCGCCGGCACGGTGAACGGCACCGGCGTGCTGCGTGTGCAGGTCACCCGGCCGGCGTCGGAGACGGTGATCGCCCGGATCGTGGCCATGGTCGAGCAGGCCAGCGCCACCAAGGCGCGCACCCAGCTGTTCATCGAGAAGGTCGAGCAGCGTTACTCCGTGGTCATGGTCGCCGCCACCCTCGCCCTGTTCACCCTGCCGCTGCTGTGGGGAACGCCGGTGCAAGACAGCCTGCTGCGGGCCATGACGTTCATGATCGTGGCCTCGCCGTGCGCGGTGGTGCTGGCGACCATGCCGCCGCTGCTGGCCGCCATCGCCACCGCCGGCCGCAACGGCGTGCTGGTCAAGTCCGCCGTGGTGATGGAGCAACTGGCCGACGTCACCCATGTCGCCTTCGACAAGACCGGCACCCTGACCGAAGGCCGCCCGCACCTGGCCTGCCTACGCATTCTGCCCGGCCCGCGGACGGGCACCGACGTCGGGGCCGGGGCAAGCACCGACCGGCTGCTCGCGCTGGCGGCAGCGGTCGAACAGGGCTCGGAACATCCGCTGGGCCGTGCCATCGTGGCCGCCGCCCAGCACAAGGGAGTGCCGATCCCCGGCGCCACCGACTTCGCCGCCCTGCCGGGGCGAGGTGTACGCGCCTGCGTCGACGGCCAGGTGATCGAAATCGGCAGTCCCGTCCACCTGCTGGACGAGGCCGCGCCCAGTGGCACCGATGGGGCCCGTGCGGTGGTGGACGAACTCGAGGGCACCGGGCACAGCGCCGTCCTGATGCTTCTGGACGGCCGCCCCGTGGGGGTGCTCGGCCTGGCCGACCGCATGCGCTCCGGGGCCGCCGCGGCGGTCGCGCAGCTGGCCGGCCTGACCGGCACGACTCCGGTCCTGCTGACCGGGGACAACCCCCGCGCGGCGGCGCGGGTGGCCGGCCAGGCCGGGATCAGTGACGTGCGGGCCGGTCTGCTGCCCGAGGACAAGGTGAGCGCGGTGCGCGAGCTGCAGCAGGACCGGGCCCGGGTAGCGCTGGTGGGCGACGGCGTCAACGACGCTCCCGCGCTGGCCACGGCCCACGTCGGGATCGCGATGGGGGGCGCCGGCGCCGACCTCACCCTGGATGCCGCCGATGCGGTCGTCACACGTGACGAGCTGGGCACCGTCCCCGCCGTGCTCGCCCTCGCCCGGCGCGCCCGCCGCCTGGTCATCGCCAATCTCGTCATCGCCGGCAGCTTCATCGCCGTGCTGGTGGCCTGGGATCTGTTCGGCGATCTTCCGTTGCCGCTCGGCGTGGCCGGGCACGAGGGCTCCACCGTTATCGTGGGCCTCAACGGGCTGCGCTTGCTGCGCAACGCCGCCTGGCGCCGCGCCGCCGCCACGACCGCGGCGGCATCAACCACTCGCGTCGGCACTCAGACGCCTGGGTGATGGGAGCCTGCTGCTGCCCACCCCCGGCCGCACTCCCGGGTCACTGTCGATGCTGGTTCGCCGCCCCGACCGGGTCCCGCTGCTGCTCGTAGGCGACCTCACCTACCGGGCGGCGGCTCCCGGGTCATGGGCAGGCAAGATCACCATACCCGGGTGGCGGTGGCGCAGACTGTTGACCATCTGCGTGGATTGCTGGAGCCGGCGGCGGTTGCCCAGGCCGGGGACGTGGCCACGCTCGAGCAGGTGGGCGTTATAGTGTCGTTGACGATGCTTCAGGTCCTTTCCTGGCGGGAGAAGCCACGGCTGCTGGGGACCAGGGCCGCGGCGGCGGGGGCGAGGAAGCAGACCAGCGCGCAGACGGCCAGGACCGGCCGCTGGCCGAAGGCGTCGATGGCCGGGGCGAGGAAGGCCAGGCCGACGGGGGCCAGGCCGTAGGAGACGAGGAAGTCGAGCGAGGAGACGCGGGCGAGCAGGCGCGGCTCCACCTCGCGCTGGGTGGCGGTGAACCAGGGCACGTTGAACAGCTCGATGCCCAGCCCGGCCAGCGCGTAGGCGGCGAACACCACGACCGGGTGCACCGGTAGCAGGAGGCTGAGCGGTGCGAAGCCGTACAGGGCGAGGCCGGCCAGCGCGGCCCAGCCCTGGGCGCGCGCTTTCCACCGGGCCACGAGCAGCGCCCCGGCGAGCGCGCCCAGGGTGTAGGCGGTGAGCGCCGCCGCGAGGACCGCCTCGGTGCCGTACCGGTCGCGGCTGACCAGCGGGAGCGCCACGCCGGTGGCCGAGTAACCGGTGAAGATGACGGCGGCCAGCGCGCCCAGGCCGGCCAGGAACCACGGGTGCCGCCGCGCTTCGCGTACGCCCTCACCGAACTCCCCCAGCAGCCGGGGCCGCTTCCCGCCGGCCGCCGGAGCGGGCAGGCCCCGAGGCGGCAGCAGCGCGGCGACCAGCCACAGCGCCCCGGTGCCGACCAGCAGCCACCAGGTGTCCAGGACGACCGCCAGCAGCGCGGCGCCGGCCGGCGCGACCAGGGTGGTGACGCGCACCGCCAGCGTGATGGCGGCGTTGCCCTGCTGCCGCCGGTCGGAGTCCACCACCTCGGCGGTGAGCGCCTGGAACGCGGGCCGGCACGCGCCCTGGCCGGCGCCGACGACTGCCGCCGCCACGGCCATGAGCGGGACGGAACGGCCCAGCCCGACCGCGATGAACGGGGTCGCGAGGGCGGCCGCCAGCCCGGCCCAGAACACGACGGCCCGGCGTGAGTACCGGTCAGCCAGGACTCCGCTGATCGGGACCGCGAGCAGGAAGCCCACGGTGCGGGTGGCCAGGACGATCCCGAGGCCGGCGGCGGTGAGCGTGCGGTCGAGAACGGCGAGCCCCAGCACGAACGGCAGCGCCCAGGTCGCCAGGCCCGAGGCGGTGGTGCCGCACCACAGCAGGACGAATCGCCTCTCGCGCAGGATGGAACGCGCTCGAGGCCGGAGCGGGCCCGCGCCGGTACGCGGCGATGCGGTCACGGGAGATGCTCCTCCTTGCGTGCGCTCGATCGGTCACTCCTGGAGTTCGCGCAGGTATGCGGCGAATCCTTCCAGGCCGTCGATGTTGCGCGGCCCGCTGATGCCCTCGTTGTAGTCGAGGATGTGGAAGCGGTCATTGACCACGGCGGGCAGCTTGCTGGTGGCCGGGAACTCCTTCAGGAACTCGATCTTCTCCTGGGCGGGCTTGTCCCCGTAGTCGAGGATGATGATGACCTCCGGCTTGGCCTGGACGACGGCCTCCCAGGTGACCTCGCTCCAGCGGGCGTCCAGGTCGCCGAAGATGTTCCGGCCGCCGGCGAAGCGGATGATGTCGTTGGGCGGCACCTGGCTGCCGGCGGTGAACGGCTTGTCGGTGCCCGAGTCGTACAGGAAGACCGGGGTCGGATCGCCCTTGGGCGCGTCGGCGCGTACCGTCTGGACGCGCTTGCGGTAGCCGGCGACCAATGTTCGGGCTCTGTCCTCGACGCCGAAGATCTGGCCGAGGCGTTCGAGGTCGGTGTAAAGGGCTTCGAACGGGGTGACCCGCTCCGGGTGGCCGGGGTAGTTGAAGCACGACTCGGCATGCATGAAGCTCTGGATCTTCAGGCCGTCGAGGATCTCGGGGGTGATGCCACGCTGGTCGCTGAAGCCGGAGCGCCATCCGGCGACCACGAAGTCGGACTTGGCGTCAACGACGAGCTCGCGGTTGAGCAGGTCGTCGCCGAGGAACTCGACCTTGGCGTACTCGCTCGCCCACGGCGATTCCGCGACGGGCGGGTTGGCCGGCGGCATCACGTAGCCGTGCACGTGATCGGTGAGACCGAGGGCGAACATCTTGTCCGCGCTGCCACCCTCGTACACGACCGCGCGCTGCGGAGTGGTGTACTCGACGGCCTGCCCGCACCTCTTGACCGTCACCTTGCGCGCGGCGGCAGTGTCCTGCACCTGCGCGCCGCATCCCGTGAGCAGGAGCGTGCCCGCCAGGAGCACGGCGAGGGTACGTGTGTTCACGCGACGTTTCCTTTCGTGGTTGTGGCCGAGCCCAGGTCGTAGAGCACCTGGGGAACTCCGGTCAGCGGATGCGTGACGACGCTCGCCTCGACGCCGAACGCCTCGCGGAGAAGCTCTTCGGTGACGACGTCGGCGGGCGGGCCGCACGCGACGAGGCTTCCGTGGGACAGCACGGCCAGCCGGTCGCACGCGGAGGCGGCGAGGTTGAGGTCGTGCAACGTGACCAGCACGCTCAGCCCGGATCCCTTGAGCATCGACAACAAGCGGATCTGGTGGTGCAGGTCGAGGTGGTTGGTCGGCTCGTCGAGCACCAGCACCTGCGGCTCCTGTACGAGCGCTCGGGCCACCAGGACACGCTGGCGTTCACCGCCGGACAACGACAGCACACCGCGGTCCGCCAGGTGCAGCACCTCCATCTGGGCCATGGCCCGACGGCACAGCTCCTGCTCCCGGGCGCTGAGCGCCTGGTTGCCGCGCAGGTGCGGAGCCCGGCCGAGGGCGACGATCTCCTCGACGGTGAAGTCGAGGTCCGCCCGACCTTCCTGGGTGAGCGCGGCGATCACACGCGCGCTGTCCCGCAGCGGCATGTGCGACAGGTCCTTACCGTCGATCCAGACCGCACCGCCTGTCGGCCGCAACGCGCGGTAGACGCACCGCAGCGCCGTCGTCTTGCCCGACCCGTTGGGCCCGATCAGGCCCACGACCTGCCTCGCCTCCACGGCGAGGGCCAGATCCTTGACGATGGCGGCGCCGCCGATGGTCACCGAGAGCTCATCCATCAGCAGGCGCGTCATCAGCGCCCTCCGAACAGGTAACCGCGGCGGCGTAGCAGGACGACGAACACCGGTACGCCCACCAGTGCGGTGATCACGCCCAGCGGCAGCTCGCGCGGGGCCACCAGGGTCCTGGCCACCAGATCGGCCCACACCATGAAGACCGCCCCGACCAGCGGCGCGATCGCGAGCACGCGCCCGTGCGCCGCGCCCACCCAGAGCCGCACCAGGTGCGGGATCACCAGCCCGACGAATCCGATCGCGCCGCTGACCGCGACCATCGCCCCCGTCGCCAGCGACGTCAGCACGAACAGGCCGCGGCGCAACCTGACCGTGTCGACACCCAGGCTCACTGACGTCTCATCGCCCAGGGCGAGAACGTCCAGGCTCCGTGCGAAGCGGCGCAGCACCACGACGGTGACCACGGTGACGACCGTCACGACCGGCAGCGCCCCCCACGTCGCCGCGCCGAAGCCGCCCATCGACCAGAACAGCACCGTGCTCGTCGACTCCCCGTCGGGGACGAAGTACACGATCAGGCTCATCACCGCCTGGAATCCGAACGCCATCGCCACCCCGGTGAGCACCAGCCGCAGCGGCATCAGGCCACCGGCTCCGCGCGAGGCCAGGTAGACCAGGGCGGAGACGAGCAGCGCGCCGAGAAAGGCGCCCGCCGAGACCGCGTAGATCCCCAAAGCGGTGAGCGCGCCCGTGACGCCGACCAGCACCGCCCCGGCCGACGCCCCCGACGACACGCCGAGGACGAACGGGTCGGCCAGCGCGTTGCGCACCATCGCCTGGATCGCGACCCCGACCACGCTCAGCCCTGCCCCCACCAGCACCGCCAGGAGCACGCGCGGCGTCCGCACCTGCCAGATGATCTGGTACGCCGTGACCTCGTCGGCGGAGATCGAACCGCCGGTCACAGCCGCCCACAGGTAGCGCAGCGTCTCTCCCGGCGGGACGGTCGCGGCGCCCAGGCCGATCGCCAGCAACACCGACACCGCGAGAACACCGGCCAGCGAGGTGACGATCAGGGGTGTCGCCGACGCCGTGGTGGATGGAGGATCTTCAGCTCCCGGAACGGCCGGCAGGGATGCCACATCGGAGTCCGCGGAGCCCGGCTCGGGCAACGATCTCAAAGATACTCCAGGAAAATGAGAATCATTTCCGGAAGACCGTATCATCACCGATGCCCCATGTGCGTTCGGGGCAAGGGCGCTGGACAACCGGGCTAGTCTGCTGCCGCGTACCCGTATGCGGATGGAGAGGGCGATGTCGCTGCCGAGCACCACCGACCGGCCGGGCCGGGAAGACGGCCTTCCGCCGGAGTCCGGAGCGCACCGGCACTTCGGCGGGTTCCGGCCGCCTTGGGCGTTCATCGTCCTCGTGGCCCTCCTGGCGGCGGGACGGTTCCTGCTCGCGCCGTATCTGACGGATCCGGCGCTGCAGACGTGGGCCACCGTGTTCGTTGCGGTGTGCGTCCAGGCGCTGCCGTTCCTTGTGCTGGGGGTGGCGCTGTCGGCGGCCATCACCGCGTTCGTGCCGTCGTCGTTCTGGACGCGGGCGTTGCCACGGCGCACGTATGCGGCGGTGCCGGTCGCGGGGGTGGCGGGGGCGGTGTTGCCCGGTTGCGAGTGCGCGTCGGTGCCGGTGGCCTCGGGGCTGATGGCCAGGGGTGTGGCGCCGCCGGCGGCGCTGGCGTTCCTGCTGTCCTCCCCGGCGATCAACCCGGTGGTGCTGGTGTCCACCGCGGTGGCCTTTCCCGACGACCCGTCGATGGTGGCCGCCAGGTTCGCCGCCTCGCTGGTGGTGGCCGTGCTGGCGGGCTGGATCTGGGCGCGGTTCGGGCGCGCCGCCTGGTTGCCGACGCCTCGCAGGACGGCTGGGACCGGCCAGGGTAAGGTGGGCGCCTTCCTGGACGCGATGCGTCATGACCTGCTGCACGCGGGCGGGTTCCTGGTCATCGGCGCGCTGGCCGCGGCGACGCTCAACGTGGCGATCCCCCGTGAGTGGCTGACCGCGGTGGCCGGGGTGCCGGTGGTGTCCGTGCTGGTGCTGGCCCTGCTGGCGGTGCTGCTGTCGATCTGCTCGGAAGCCGACGCTTTCGTGGCGGCCTCCCTCACGGCGTTCTCCCCCACGGCCAAGCTGGCGTTCCTGGTGGTCGGCCCGATGGTGGACCTGAAGCTCATCGCCCTGCAGGCAGGCACCTTCGGCCGCGCATTCGCCCGGCGATTCGCGCCGCTCACGCTGGTCCTCGCCATCGGAGTCAGCTTCGTCGCGGGGTGGGCACTGCTGTGAGCCGCCAGACGCAGGGCGCGGTCCTGCTGGTCCTCGGGGCGACGCTGCTGAGCATCTCCGCGTTCTCCACGACTTACCTCAACTACGTCAGACCCGGTTTCCGGCCGCTGCTCGTGGGCGCCGGCGCGGTGCTGGCGGTCCTCGGCCTGCTGTCCGTCGTCGCGGACCTGCTGGGCCGGTCGCGCGGCCGTGATCACGGCTCGCGAGTGGCGTGGCTCCTGGCCGCGCCCGTATTCGCCCTCGTGCTCATCACTCCGCCCGCGCTCGGCGCCTTCGCGGCCAGGCGCGATGACGGCTCGCCGGCACGCTCCCAGACCGCGGCCCATGGCGCCCTCGCCCGGAGCGGGGTGACGGAGCTGACCCTGGGCGAATTCATCGAACGCGCCTACGCGCCGTCAAACCCGTCGCTCGCGGGCAGGAAGGTCAGGCTGATCGGCTTCGCCGTCCCTGGTGAGGGCGGCAGAAGCTGGCACCTCACCCGGATGCGGATCCGCTGCTGCGCCGCCGACGCCCTCGCGCTGGAGGTCGCCGTCCACGGTGCGCCCGCACCGGCGGAGGATTCCTGGGTGGCGGTCACGGGAACCTGGGTGCCGTGGCCGGACGGAGTGCCCGATGACTACGTGGTCCCGGAGTTGGCCGCGACCGAGGTCACCGGCATCGAGCGGCCGGCAGAGCCGTACGAATAGGACGGAGATCTTTTCGTGAACCGGGTCACGCAGAACCTGCTCCTGCTCCTGCTCGGCGGAGCACTGCTGAAGATCTCCGTTTTCTCCGCGGACTTCGGCAACTACGTCAAGCCGGGGTTCCGGCCTCTGCTGATCGCTGCGGGCACGGTGCTGAGCCTCCTGCCGGTGGCCTCCGTGGCCCTCGACTTCCGCAGAAGCAAGGGCGTCGCGCGCCAGACGGAGCTCCTCCGCGCTCGCGCGATCGAGGAGGCGCACCTGGCGCGCCTCGTCGGCCGCGAACCCGTCACCCCTTCGCCGGATCCGTCGCACGGGCATGAGCATGCGGAAGGGCACAGGGTGGCGTCGCTGCTGATGCTCCCCACAGCGGTGATCTTCCTGGTCGCTCCCCCGGCACTCGGCTCGTTCGCCGTCCAGCAGGCCGAGCAGACCTCCCATGCGCCTCCGCCCACCCTCGTCGAGGCCCGGCCCACCGTCCTGAAGCCCGGCCGGGTGAACGTGCTGAGCATGATCGAGTTCGCCGATCTGGCCTGGGACGACCCCAGCGGCTCCCTGCGGGGCAAGACCGTCCGGCTGACGGGCTTCGTCGTGCCGTCCGGACACGGTGGCGCGTGGCACCTCACGCGCATGCGGATCGCCTGCTGCGCCGCCGACGCCCTCACGATGCAGGTCGTGGTGAAAGGTGTTCCTGCACCCGAGACGGATTCCTGGGTGCGCGTCACCGGCACCTGGATCCCGCGGAAGACGAGCGGAACGGGGACGTACAGCCTGCCGGAGATGTCCGCTTCCCGCGTAGAGCGGATAGCCCCGCCGGACGAGCCGTATGAATGAATCATCGCGAGCGCCCGCGGACTGATCCAGAGACGATCTCCCGCATCGCCATGACTACGGTTATCGTTTGCATGCTGGATCAGGACGTTGGCGGGAGATCAGGTGCGAAGACGAGCCGCGATCATGGTGACGGCACTTCTGGGAGCGATCCTTGGAGGGTGCGGCGCCCAAGAGCCCGGCGGGCAGGATGGGAGCCAGCTCACCTTGGCCGCCCCGCGCGACCTCGTCGCCGGGCCCGAGGACCCGTACTACACCCATCAGACGTTACGGGTGTGGGAGCCGCTGGTGACGGTGGACGACAAGTTGCGGCCCGCCCCCGCCCTGGCCACGTCCTGGGCCGTCGCGGACGAGGGGCGGCGCTGGACGTTCACGCTGCGGGAGGGCGTGAAGTTCAGCGACGGGACACCGCTGACCGCCGAGGCGGTGGTGGCCAACATCGAGCGGTTTCTGCGGATCGCGCCCCGGCAGTCGGCCTTCTTCAGCCTCGATGCCGGGATGGAGGCGGCCTACGGCAAGCTCAGCGAAGTCCGCGCCGAGAACGGCCACGTGGTGTTCGTCCTGAAGGAAGGTGTGGCCGATCTGCCGGGCAGGCTGGCCGGGTTCTACAGCATGGTCCAGTCGCCGAAGGCGTTCGCCGCCTCGGGTGGCTTCGCCGGCAAGCCGGTGGGCACGGGGCCGTACACGCTGGCGGGCTGGACCAAGGGGCAGCAGGCCGTGCTCGCCGCCAACCCGCGCTACCACGGCGCCGCCCCCGCCTACGACAAGATCGTGGTCCGGGTGATCCCCGACGCCAACGCCCGGGTCGCCGCCTTACGGGCCGGCGAGGTGGACGGGCTGATCGACAAGGGCGCACTGCTGCCGGGCCAGGTCGCCACGGTCAGCGGGGACAGCTCCTTCCACGTCGTCCGCAGCCCTTCGGTGCTGACGCACTACCTGACCTTCAACGCCTCCCGCGGACCGTTCTCCGACCCCCGCCTGCGCGAGGCCGCCGACCTGGCCATCGACCGGCGGGCCATCGCCGGCAAACTGCTCGCCGGCACGGCCACGCCGGGTGCGGCCTTCCTGTCGCCGGCCTTCGCCGATCTCGCCGACTCCGGCATCACCGCCGCGTACGACCCCGCCAGGGCACGCGCACTCGTGGCCGAGGCGAAAGCGCGGGCCGAGCCCGTCACCATCCTGATCTCCTCCGCCGAGACCGGGCAGTTCCCCTACACCGAAATCGCCGAGGTGCTGCGCGCCTCCTTCGAGCAGGCGGGCCTGCCGGCGAAGGTGACCGTGGCCGAGGCCACCAAGTCCGCGATGGAGGCCGGGGACTACGACATCTTCCTCAGCGCGTACAGCGTGCCCAACGGCGACGCCGACTACCTGTTCCGCCGGTTCCTGCGCTCCGACGCGTCCTGGAACGTCGAACGCAGGCTCGGCTACCGCAACACACGATTCGACGAGCTGGTCGACCAGGCCGCGACCGAGACGGACCCGGTCGCCCGCCGTGAGCTGTACCACCGCATCCAGCGGCTGCTGGCCACCGACCGCCCGATGATTGCGCTGGCCTATCAGGACAATCCCATCGTGACGACCACCAAAGTCAGCGGGATGACACAGAACGTTGCCTACGTAGCCGACCTGGGCAAGCTGGCGCCTCGCAAGTGACGGCCATCGTCCTGCGGCGCACCGGAGAGCTCCTGCTCGTGCTCCTGGCGCTGTCGCTGCTGGTCTTCCTGCCGACCTCGCTCGCGCCGGGGGACCCGGCCGAGGAGATCCTGCGCCGCGGCGGCGTCCAGCCCACAGCGGCAAGCGTCGCGTCACTCCGCGCCGAGCTCGGTCTCGACCGGCCGCTGTTCGATCAGTACCTACGGTGGCTGGGCGCCATGCTGCGCGGTGACCTCGGCCACTCCTACACCGACCGCTCCCCGGTGGCGGCCGAAATCTTCGCGCGGGTGCCGGCCACACTTCGGCTGGCGGGCGCAGCGGCTGCCGTCGCGGCAGGGCTCGCGCTGCTCGCCGCACTCAGGCTCGCGTTCAGGCCGCGGGCTCTCGACAGCCGTGTCCTCGCGCTCGTGACGGTGGCGATCGGCGGCATCCCTCCCTATATCGTGGGGATCCTGCTGATCAGCGTGGTGGCGGTCGGCTTGCGCGCGCTCCCCACAGGCGGCGACGGCAGCGCCGGCGCGGTGGTGCTGCCCGCGCTCACCCTCGGCCTGACCGGCGCAGCGACTCTGCTACGGCTGCTCCGGGCCGACCTGGCGCAGGCCTTGCGGCTGCCCTTCGTCAAATTCGCCGCTGTCAAAGGGCTGCGTCGGCGGCGTACGATCGCCGTCCATGCCCTCCGGGTGGCCGCGCCGAACGCGATCACCGCCGCGAGCCTGGTGCTCGCGGAGCTGCTGGCCGGCGCGGTGGTGGTAGAGACGTTGTTCGCCTGGCCCGGCGTGGGGCAGCTCGCCGTGGCGGCGATCAGGCAGCGGGACCTGCCCGTCGTGCAGGCGTACGTGCTGATCATCGGGGTCGCGACGGTGCTGCTCCTGGCGCTGACCGAGCTCTGCTTGTCGGCTTTCGACCCGCGGTTGCGGCGCCGATGAAGGGCCGCGCCGGGATCGCCATGATGGCGCTGGTCGTGCTGTTCTGCCTGCTCACCCCGATGCTGACCGGGTACGACCCGTACCGGCCCGATCTGGAGAGTGCCCTGCTGCCTCCCGGTCCCGGACACTGGCTCGGCACGGACCAGCTCGGCCGGGACCTCCTCACCCGAACGGCCATGGCCGGCCGCACCTCCCTTCTGGTCGCGTTCGCCATCGTCGCTGTCACGACCGCGCTCGGCACGATCGCCGGCGCCGTGGCGGGACTGGTCGGCGGCATCCTTGACCGGCTGCTGCGCTTCGCCGCCACTGTGGCTCTTGCCCTGCCCGGACTCACGCTGGCGCTCGCGCTGGCGGGCGTCCTGCGGCCGGGACACCTCACCGTGCTGACCGCCCTCGTGCCGCTCGGCTGGGTGAGCTGCGGCCTCGTCGCCCGCACGGCGACCCGGCAGGTGGTCTCCACCGACCACGTCCTGGCCGTACGGTCCATCGGCGCGTCCCGGTTCTACGTGCTCCGGCGTACCATCGGCCCGCACATTGCCGGCCCCGTGCTGACCGTCGCCACCGCCGACTTCGCCAGGACGCTCGTCGCCGTCACCTCGCTCAGCTTCCTCGGCATCGGGCTGCCCCCGCCCGACACCGACTGGGGCGGCATGGTCAGCGAGGCCATCCCGCTGCTCGTGGCCGCACCGCGTCTCGCGATCGTGCCCGCCCTCGCCCTCACCGTCACAGGGCTGGGCGTCGCTTTCATGGCGGACGCCCGTCGTGAAGTGTCCGGCGGCGACCTCCATCGCGGGTGATCGCCGGCGCCGATCGATCGCGGTGGCGGTTGATGGGTTACGCAATCGCGCGACAATGATTATCATTTGCCAAGCCTGGATCGATTTGGATCGCTTCGCAGTGAAGGGTGACGCATGTCCGCTTCTACGATCTCCGGGGTGCGGGAGGCGCCTTCGGTGCTCACTCACGCTCGCGCCACCCTGATCGGCTGTGGAGTCCTGACCGGGATCAGCGCGCTGGCGGGGATGGCGCCGCTGGTCGCCGTGGTCGAAATCAGCCGGCGGCTCCTCCAAGGCGACACGGATGTATGGCCGATCATCGTCGTCGCACTCGTGGCCCTCGCCGTCAAGCAACTCGGCACCTTCGGCGCGGGCGTGCTGACGCATCTGGCGGACATCCGGGTGTCGTTCAGGATCCGGCGGGAGCTTCTCGGCAAGCTACGCAGGATGCCCCTCGGCTGGTTCACCGACCGCAACTCGGGGATCGTGAAGAAGACGGTCGAGGACGACGTCGCCGCGCTGCACCAGCTCATCGCCCATTCGGTGGTGGAGGTCACGTCCGCCGCCGTGCCGGTGGTGGTCGCGGTCGTCTATCTGTTCGCCGTGGACTGGCGGATGGCACTGGTCAGCCTGCTCCCCCTGGCCGTCGGGCTGATCGTGTACCAGCGCGCGATGGCCGGCGCCGGGACGAAGTACCCGGAGTTCATGGCGTGGCTGACCCGGCTGAGCGGGGCCGCGGTCGAGTTCGTCAACGGCATCGGCGTCATCAAGGCCTTCGGCACCCCAGGGACGGCGAGCCGCAGGTTCCAGGAGGTGCCCCGGAACTTCGCCCGCTTCTTCCTGGACTGGGCGAAGGCGACGACCAAGGCCTCGGTCATCTCGGAGATCCTGCTGTCACCGCCGAGCGTGCTCGTCGTCATGGTGGGCGCGGGAGGCGTCCTCGCCGCCACCGGCCTGTTGCCGCTGACGAGTCTCATCACCTTCCTGGTCTTCGGGACGGTCACCACGGCGGGCCTGATGACCGTCATGATGTCGATCCACCCGCTGGTCACGGCGCTCAGCGTGGTACGCGGCATCCGGGAGGTGCTCTCCGCTCCGGAGCTGCCGATCCCGGCGAACCCGGTCGCGCCCGACGCCGAAACTCCCGGCCCGGTGGTGCGCCTGCGCAGGTGCGCTTCGCCTACTGCTGGACGAGGCCACCGCCGCCCTCGACCCGGTCAACGAGGCCGCCGTCGCCGACGCCATCGCCGAGCTCGCCCGCGACCGCACCGTCATCGTCGTCGCCCACCGCCTGTCCACGGTGGTCGCCGCGGACCGCATCCTCGTCCTCGGCCGCGGCCGGATCACCGAGCACGGCGACCACGACACCCTCCTGACGGCCGGCGGGACGTACGCACGCTTCTGGCACGAACGCGTCCGCGCCCGCGGCCGGCAGCTCCGCTGATCTCGAAGGAAACCGCCCCATCGCCTGAAGCAGCGCTCCCACGCATCGCTCGATCCGAACCTTCCCAGACGGAGAACTCACATGACATCCACCGGCATCGGCACCATCTTCGACAGCGCCGCCACCCAGTACGCCGAGGTCTCACCGCTGCTGTGGGATCGCATCGGCGAGGCGACGGTCATGACGGCCGGAGTCCGAGCAGGCGAACGTGTCCTGGACGTATGCTGCGGTGCGGGCTCCTCCGCCCTGCCGGCCGCGAAGGCGGCCGGGCCGCAGGGGCACGTGGATGCCGTCGACCTCGCCGGAGAGCTCCTCGCCCACGGCCGGCGCCGTGCCGCCGCCGAAGGGCTGCAGAACGTGCGCTTCGTCCAAGCCGACGCCACCACCTGGGAGGATCACCCCTACGACGTGGTGCAATGCGTGCACGGTGTCTACTTCCTGCCGGACATGGACGCCTCCGCCTCCCGCCTGACCGGGCTGCTCGGGCCCGGTGGACGGCTGGTCATCACCGCGTGGGCGCGGGGCGCGATGGAGGGCTTCGGCCGGCTGTTCGCCGAGGCTGTCTCGCGCGTGCGCGAGACCCCGACGGCTCCTCCCGCCAGCAAGCAGGCGGTGTCCCGGATCGACACCGAAGAGGACTTGGGCGCCTGGCTGGCCGCACTCGGCCTGGCGCAGGTCACCGTGACCCGCGCCCCTCTGCGCATCCCCCTGGACGTCGCGCTCGCCTGGCAGGTGGCACTCGGCAGCGGCTTTCGCGGCATGCTCACCGGTCTGGGGGAGTCCGCCGTCGAACAGGTGCGCACGACCTTCGCACATCTCCTCGGCGAACGGGAGATGGCCGAGCTGGACGCCACATCCCTCATCGGGACCGGAACACGTTCGTGAGCGGGCGATCTGCCTGGCGCCTCTCACCACCGCAAGTCCACCAGCTGATGACCCCGCTCCGTCGGTCCGCCGGTCTCGCGCTCCCGTTACACCGGGCATTTCCGGGGGCCGACGCTCTGCCCTGCGCCGAGGACGGTGACCTGGGCGGGGTTTTCCGGCGTTGTGGCGGCGGCCGTGCACACGATCTGCTCGATGGCGAGTGTGGACAGTTCGCCGGCCGGGGTCGACAGGGTCACCACCAGGTGGCCGCCCGGCTTGACGGTCACCGAGAACGGGCCGGCCTCGGGCGGGACGTCGGTGGTGTATCCGCGCGTCTGTTCCCTGGCGGTGGGTCCGGCTGCCAGCAGCGCGATCGTGTCCGCTTTGAACAGTGGACGACGATCGTGCCCGGGCCGCGTTACCGCGTTGAGCCGGCCGTTCTTGACGAGGTAGAGGGTGACCGTCGTGGTGGGTGCGACGGCTCCGCTCGGCGGAGGGCCGACGGGGATGACGTCGCTGGGTCGCACGCCGCAGCCGGCCACGGCGACGACCGATACGAGGCCCGCGGCGAGCGCGCGGCGGGCGGGCCAGGCCCTCACGCGGGGCCTCCCGTGTCGATCTGCCCGTCCGGATCGTGTGCCCGGCGTGGCAGGCGCAGCGTGAAGGCGGCGCCGCCGTCCGGGGCGTTGGTGACGGTGAGGTCGCCTCGGTGCAGGCGCGCGTTCTCCCGCGCGATGGCCAGGCCGAGGCCGCTGCCCTCGGACCTGGCCCTGGCCGCGCTGGCCTTGTAGAACCGGTCGAACACGTGCGGCAGCACCGCATCGTCCAGCCCCGGTCCGTGGTCGCGCACCTCGACAACGATCCAGTGCGGGTCGGCGGAGAGCCGTACCGACACCGGTGGCTCGCCGTGCCGCAGGGCGTTGCCGATCAGGTTCGCGAGGATGACGTCCACCCGGCGCGGGTCCAGCCGTGCCGTCACCGCGGGTGGAAGCTCGGTGTGCACCCGCTCCGGCCAGCCCCGGGCACGCAGGGTCGCGCGCACCAGCTCGGCCACGTCGACCTCGTTCAGCGCGAGGGCCGCGCCGCCGGAGTCGAACCTGCTGATCTCGATGAGGTCGTTCACCAAGGCGGTGAGGTTGAGCGTCTCCTGACTGACCAGCCTGGCAGCCCGGCCGGCGGGCTCGGGCAGGGCTGCCGCCTCCTCATCGAGGACGTCGGCGACCGCGGCGAGCGCGGCCAGCGGGGTGCGCAGCTCGTGGGACACGTCGGCCACGAACCGGCGGGCGTCGGCCTCCATCGCGCGTAGCTGCTTGACGTGCCGTTCCAGCTCCACCGCAGTGTTGTTGAACGTGCGTGCCACGTCGGCCAGCTCGTCGGAGCCGCGGACCTCGATCCTGGTCCCCAGCTCGCCCTCGCCGAGCAGGCGCGCCGCCCGGCCGAGCCGGCGCACCGGACGCAGCACGCCACGGGTGGCCAGCAACGCGAGGACGACCGCGAACGTCAGGGCCGCCCCACCGATGAGCCAGGCGCGCGCGGCGAGCCTGTCGATGCTGCGCTGTTCGGGATGCAGGCTGCGCACGGTGTAGACCTCGATGCCGGACGCCCGTGTCGGCTGGTCCCGCTCGGCGATCAGCAACGGCGCGCCGATGATCAGGATGGGGTGGTCTCGCACCACCACGCGTTGCCACGCGATTTGGCCGCCGGCCACCGCCCGCCGCAACTGTGGTGGAATCACCCCGGGATCCAGGGGGGTCGGCGAGTGTGTCTCGTGGTAGACGACGACCGCGAAGCTGTTCTGGTCGGTCATGGTGCGGTCGATCTCGTCGAGTTCGGCCGGGCCCGGCGCCGCACTCCGCAAGGGGAAGAGCGTCTCCAGACGGCTTCTCATCGCCTGCACCGCGGCATCCTGGGTCCGCTGCAGGATGTCGTTGCGGGCCTGGACGTACATCCCGCCGGCCACCGCCGCCGCGGTGACCACGCACAGCAGTGCGAACGCGAACAACAGCCGGGCGCGCAGTCCCAGGCTCGGCCGAGGTGTCACGGGCGGCTACACCGGCCCGAACCGGTACCCGAACCCACGCACCGTCTGCACGTAGACGGGCGCCGCCGAGTCATCCTCGATCTTCGCGCGCAGCCGCTGCACGCACGCGTCCACGAGACGCGAGTCGCCGAAATACCCGTGTTCCCACACCGACTCCAGCAGTTGCTGGCGGCTGTGCACCCGGCCCGGTGTGCCGGACAGCTCGAGCAGCAGGCGCAGCTCGGTCGGGGCGAGGCTGACCGGCACGCCGCGGTGGGTGACCACCAGCCCGGCCCGGTCGATGGTCAGGTCTCCGTGCCGCTCCAGCTCCGCCTGGTCCCGGCCGACCCGGCGGAGCACCGCGCGAATGCGTGCCTCGAGCACTCTGGGCTGCACCGGCTTGACCACGTAGTCGTCGGCGCCCGCCTCCAACCCGGCCACCACGTCCATGTCGTCGCCGCGCGCGGTCACCATGATGATCGGCACCTCTCCGGCGGCCCGGATGCGGCGGCAGACCTCGAACCCGTCCATGCCGGGCAACATCAGATCGAGCACGACGACGTCGGGAAGGTCCATACGCAGCCGGTCCAGCCCCTGCTCGCCGGACTCCACCGCGCGCACCCGGTGACCGTGCCGGGTCAGGGCCAGCTCAAGGCCCTCCCGCACGGCCGGGTCATCCTCGATCAACAACACTCGCGACACGCCGCCGAGTTTCACCGCACGCTCCGTAACTCGCCCCCCGGGCAATCCCACCCACTATCGGCCGGTCGTGTCCCCGCCTCGTCCACGCCGTGTCATGGTCGTGTCACGGTGGCGCCTGCGGTGGCCGCCGTCGAGAAACGATGACATGCGGCGGACAACGCACGCATATTCGGTGCCCATCGTAATTCGTCATGAACGAACCACGCACCATCCCACCTCGGCCCCGAGACCGGCTGTTCGCCGCGGTCACGCTGGTGCTCGCCGTTCTCCTGCTGCCCGCGGCGTTCGTCCGCCATCCCGGCCGTGCCCGCGAACTGGCCTGCCGCTGGGCGTTACGGATGCGGTTCCCCGCCGAGGACCTCACCGGGCTCACCGACGGCGCCATGGCGGCGTTCACCGCGGCGCGCACCAAGGCGCTCTGGCGTCACGGCCAGCTCATCGGCCTCACCTCGGGATACCGCGATCCCCATGTCCAGCAACGGATGTTCGACGAGGAGGTGCGCCGCTCCGGCTCCCCGGCCTCGGCACGAATGCTCGTGCTGCCACCAGCGGAATCCAGCCACGTCAAGGGCATCGCGCTGGACGTGCGCCCCCACGAAGGCGCGCGCTGGCTCGAGGAACACGGCGCCCGCTACGACCTCTACCGCATCTACGACAACGAGTGGTGGCACTTCGAGTACCGCCCAGACAGCGGCGGCACACCACCACCACGACGGCCCCACCCCGGCCTGGGCTACGTCACCGGGAACGGGGACCAGATGTAGCCCCGTTCCGATCCACCCACGTGTGCGATGTGGGGCATGACGGGTTCGCGCCCGAGAACCGAACCGAGAATCCGCCCAGCGCGCCCAAGGGTTCGGCCGGGCGTTCGGAAAGAGGACAAGAGGCATGTCACCGGGGAATGATGACAAGACCGGATTGCTGGGACGGCGCCTGCAAGCCGCGCAGGAGAGTGCGTTCGTGGGGCGGGAGGAAGAGCTCGCGGTTTTCAACGCGGCGTTGTACGGCGGCGGCTGCAGTGTTCTGTACGTGCACGGTCCCGGGGGCATCGGGAAGTCGGCCTTGTTGCGGCGGTTCGCTGCCGAGGCCGCGGCGGCAGGACGGCCGGTGTCCATGGTGGACGGGCACACGCTGGAGCCGTCGCCGGCGGCGTCCGAAGCCGAGCCGGTCCTTCATGATGCGGACGCGGTGCTGCTGATCGACGACTTCGAACGCGTTCATGGCTTGGAGGGATGGCTGCGCGAGCGGTTCCTGCCGCGCGTGCCCATGGGCGCTCTGGTGGTGATCGCGGGGCGGTATCGGCCGGATATGCGGTGGCAGGCGGATCCGGGATGGGCGGGGGTGCTGGAGGTGCTGCCGCTGCGCGACCTGCGGGCCGGAGATGCGCGGGCCCTGATGGACTCCTGCGGGGTGCCGGCCGAGTTGCGCGAGCCGCTGCTGGCTTTCGCCGGTGGTCATCCGCTGGCGCTGCTGCTGGCTGCGGCCGTGGCGGTGAAGGACGGCGGGGCCGGCCGGCGGTGGACGCCGGATCAGGACGTGGTGGGCACGTTGCTGGATCAGCTGGTGGGCGAGCTGCCTTCGGCGGCGCATCGGCATGCTCTGGAGATCTGCGCGCATGCGTACATGACGACGGAAGACCTGCTGCGGGCGGTCTTGCCGCAGGACGCCGGAACGTTGTTCAGCTGGTTGCGGCGGTTGCCGTTCGTGGAGTCGTGCAACCTCGGGCTGTTTCCGCATGACGTGGTGCGCGAGGTGCTGGAGGCCGACCTGCGATGGCGCGACCCCGAGGGGTACACGGTGATGCACGACCGGCTTCATGCGCATCTGGCGGAGAGGGTGCGCACGGCGAGCGATGTGGACGCGCCCGGCGCGGTGGCGGCCCTGCTCTACCTGCATCGCGACAACGGGGTGCCGGCCGACGTGCCCGACCGCCGCGACGAGGGCGAGTTCCAGGAAGAGCTGTTGCGGCAGGAGGACATCGGCACGCTGGTCCGGGTGGCGACGGCGGCGGAGGGTACGGCGTCCGCGGGCTGCGCCGCCTTCTGGGCGAGCCGTCAGCCGGAGGCGTTCCGGCTGTACCGGCGGGCCGAAACCGGCGAGCCCGTGGCCTTCTCCGCCTGGCTGCGCCTGGCGGAACTCGATGAGCAGGAGCTGACGGCCGATCCCGTCGTGGCCGCGGCGTGGGCGCATGCGCGTGCCACCACGCCGTTGCGCGGCGGTGAACCCCTGGCGGTCAACCGGCTATGGGCGCTGCCGCCGTATCGCGAACGCTCGCCGCTGATGGAGGTGATCCAGTGGCGAGTGATCGCCCATTGTTTGCGGGCCGAGCGCATGGCATGGTCCTATATCGCGATACGGCATTCGGACCAGGCGTGGGTGGAGCGTTTACGGCATTACGGGATGCTTACCATCTCCGAGCAGCCGCGGCCGGGCGAGGACGCCTACACCCTGTTCGCTCATGACTGGCGCGCGGTGCCGGCGCAGGCGTGGCTGGAGCGGATGAACCAACCGCTCGTCGCGGGCCCTGCCGGCGGCCCGAGCGCCGTCACGGCGGAACTGGCGGTGCTGTCGCGAGCGGAGTTCGCCGAGGCGGTGCGCAAGGCGTTGCGCCACCTGTCGCGGCCGGACGCGCTGGCCGCATCCCCGCTGACGCGCACCCGGCTGATCGCCGAGCGGGCCGGGCAGGATCCGGCCACGGCGCTGGGCGACGTGCTCCGTCATGCGATCGACGACCTACGCGACGATGCGCGCTCGGTCAAGTTCTACCGGGCGCTGTCCGTCGCCTTCCTCCGCGGCGCCCCTACCCAGGAACTGGCCGCGGAACAACTCGGCCTGCCTTTCACCACCTACCGCCGACATCTGACGGCCGGCATCGAACGTGTCTGCGCCGGCCTGTGGCACCGGGAGTTGTACGGCACCAGCGCACCGGCGTGCCGATCCACCTGAGCCACGTCGTGCCGGACGCGGCCGAGGGCGTGTCAGCCGGCAAGGGCGAAGCCGGCCGCCGCCTCCGCGTGCAGCCGAGCGCTCGGCAGCACCGGGATGGCGCTGTCCTTCTCACCGATCAGCAGCTCGATCTCCGTGCAGCCGAGGATGACGCCTTCGGCTCCGTCGTCCGCGAAATCATCGATGATCTGGGCGTACGCGTCCCTGGACGATTCCCGGAGCACCCCGCGCACCAGTTCGTCGAAGATCACGCGATGGACCAGTTCCCGCTGCTCACGCCGCGGGACGACCACGTCGAAGCCGTGGGCGGCCAGCCGATCCCGGTAGAAGGGCTGCTCCATGGTGAAGTGCGTGCCCAGCAGACCGACCTTGCGCATGCCCCTGGCGCGGATCTCGGCGCCCAGGGCGTCGGCGATGTGCAGCACGGGCACGCTCACGGCCCGCTCCACGTCGTCGCTCACCCGGCTGAAGGTGTTGCTGCAGATGAGCAGGAGGTCGGCGCCGAGATCCTCCAGTTTCCCGCCCGCATCGGTCAGCAACGTACTCACCTCGTCCCAGCGGTCGGCGAAGATGAGGTTCTCGACGGTCGTGTAGTCGACCGACCAGATGAGGCTGTTGGCGGAATGGCTGCCGCCGAGTCGCTCGCGTACCCGCTGGTTGATGATCTGGTAGTAGATCACCGTCGATTCCCAGCTCAACCCGCCGATGAGACCGATCGTGCGCATGAAACTCCGTTTCGCCAGCTTGTGCCGGCAGGCTAGACGGAGTGCCTGCTCATCGAGAAGCCCAAAAGCTGTTCAGCACAGGATCCGCGATCACCACAGACACCGGGCACGTTCAGGTGTGATGCTGTCAGGTGAGCGCGCATGGCCCGGGTCGGTGACAACCTTTGGCTTCACCGAGAGCTGGCGCGAAGGTGATGCGACAGTCGCGCTGGCCCTCCCGGGCGCCGAGGTGCAGATCATGCTCGACGCCCACGACCCCGACGCCCCGGTCGGGCCACTGTTCATCGTCGACAGCGTCGAGGCCTTCCACGCTGCTCGCCCACAGATGCTTGCCGTGGTCGAAGCGCCCTCGGAGATCCCCGGCGGCTTCCATGCCACCTACAAGGACCCGGGCGGCGCGACCATCTATGTGAGCCAAGGGTCAGGCGCCGGCCAGCGCACGGGCGCAGACACCGAGCCCGGCCTCGCTGGAGGCCTTGACGAGCACCACGTCTCCCGGTTCGAGCAGCGCGCCGGCCAGTCTGAGCGCCCCGGCCACGTCCGCGACGGTGTGGACGGCCACCTCCGGGTTCGAGGACTCCGCCGCCTCCGCCATCGCGACCGGATCCCCTGCTCCGACCGCGATCAACACGTCGAAGCGGAGTCCGGCGACGAGGCGGCCCATCTCCGCGTGCCGGGCGCGCGAGGCGTCCGCCTGCTGCCCCATCGCGCCGAGCACCGCGACGGTACGACGGGCGCCGGCCAGGGCCTTCACCGCCCGCAGCCCGGCCCGCATGGATTCGGGATTGGCGTTGTAGGCGTCGTTGACGATGGTGATGCCGTCAGGTCGTTCGACGATTTCCAGCCGTCCCGCGGAGCGCCGCCGTGCGGCGTTCAGCCCATCGGCGATCTCGGCGACGCCCAGGCCGAGCACGGTGGCGACGGCGGCGGCGGCCAGGGCGTTGCTCACCTGGTGCTCGCCTATGAGGTCGAGCTCGACCGGGGCGCGGCCGGAGGGCGTCACCAGCTCGAACGCGGTTCGCGCCCGGTCGGCCATCCGCACGTTCCCGGCCCGCACCTGCGCCTCCGCCGACCTGCCGTACCACAGGATCTGGGCCTTGGTGCGGCCGGCCATGCCCATGACGTACGGGTCGTCGGCGTTGAGCAGGGCGAACCCGTCCGCCGGAAGTGCCTCGACCAGCTCGCCTTTGGCCTCGGCCACGTCGGCCGGCCCGGCTCCCATCCGCTCCACGTGTGCGGTGCCGACATTGAGCACCAACCCGACCTGCGGCGGTGCGAGCCCGGTCAGGTACGTCAGGTCACCCTTCCGGCCCGCACCCATCTCCAGCACCAGGTATCGGGTGGCGGCATCGGCGCGCAGCACGGTGAGCGGCAGCCCGAGCTCGTTGTTGAACGACCTGTCGGTGGCGACCGTCGCGGCGTGCCGTTCGAGCACCTGGGCCAGCAGGTCCTTGGTCGTGGTCTTGCCCACGGAGCCGGTCAGGCCGATCACGACCGGGCTGATGTGTTCGAGCAGGTGCCTGGCCAGCAGGCCTAGGGCGAGCTGGACGTCCTCGACCACGAGGGCGGGCACGCCGACGGGCCTTGAGGCCAGCACGGCGACGGCGCCGCCCGCGATGGCACCGGCCGCGTAATTGTGACCGTCGACGCGAGCGCCGACCGTCGCGGCGAACAGGCCGCCAGGCACCACCTCGCGGGAGTCGACCGCCGAGGGCGCCGTCACCGGCGCCTCCGGGTCGCGTACCTCGTGGAGGCTCGCGCCGACGACCCGCGCGATCTTGTTCAGCGTCATGGGAATCATGAGCCGCTCCTGGCGAACGCCAGGTCGATGAGGCGGCGCAGCAGGTCCGGGTACGGGACACCGCTGGCGGCCCAGGCCCTGGCGTAGACGGAACGGGAGGTGAAACCGGGCATGGTGTTGATCTCCAGCACGTACAGGCGTCCCGTGTCCTGCTCATAGAGGAAGTCGACACGGGACAGGGCGTAGCCACCGATCGCCCGGAACGCGCGCAGGGCCAGCTCGCGCACGTCCTCGGCCACGCGCTCCGGAAGCGCTGCGGGGATGGTGGCGATCTCGGCCCGGCTGAGGTATTTCGCCTCATAGTCGAGCCAGTCGCCGGGCACGATGAGCTCGCCGGGCACCGAGGCGTCCGGCGCGTCGAAGCCGCCGAGCACGCCGCAGACGATCTCGCGCGCCGTCACGCCCTGCTCGACGACGACCACCCGGTCGTAGGCCAGCGCCAGATCCACGGCCGCGCGCAGCTCCTCCATGGAGGTGACACGTGAGATGCCGATGGAGGAGCCCATGTTGGCCGGTTTGACGTACATCGGCCAGTCGAGCGACTTCACCACACCCCAGTGGTCGGTGGTGGCGCGCCACTCGTGCTCGGTGAACCACACATGTGGGGTGACCGGAATGTCCTCCGCCAGGAACGTGCGCCGCATCGCGACCTTGTTCATGCCCACGGCCGAAGCCAGCACGCCGCAGCCCACGTACGGGATGCCCAGCGTCTCCAGGAGTCCCTGGACGACGCCGTCCTCGCCGAACGGCCCGTGCAGCACGGGGAAGACCACGTCCGCCAGATCGCGTCGCGGCTCCACCGGCCACCTGCCCTGCCGGTCGATGATGACGGCGACGGGCTCGTACAGATCCCTCGGCAGAGCGTCGAGCACGGCCTGCGCCGACTGCAGCGACACCTCGTGCTCGGCGGACGGCCCGCCCGCCAGCACAGCCACGCGCACGCGTTCGGTCACGATCGATCAGCCTTCCTCAGTGGCACGGAGACAACACCGCAAGCGGCACGGTGTTCGCCGCCGCAGGACCAGCCTGCCGAGTGTCGGCTCTTCGCCTGGCCAGTTACCAGGCCATTCGCTGTCCGGTTCCCGAGCAAAGCGCACCCGCGGTGTGCCGCGACCACGGATGTCGTACGCACGCGTCTTCTCCGCGCCCCGCTCGCACCGCTCGTACCCGCACTCCACGCCGCTGAGCACCGAGCACGCCGCCTCGAGGAGGTGGCGCCCCGAGAATCCGCCGTTGCATCGTCGCCGCGCGGATGAAACCCGCCGAACACCACTGTTCACCGCTCTTGTACGGCTACGACGCCTGAAGGCTGACGGAGAACGTAGATTCTTTGCCAGAGAAGCCGTGAAAGCCCAGACCGACGAGGGAGCGCGTCGTTGCGCTCGGCCGGACTGCGTAGCCATGACAGAATCGAGGTCGGCACCCAGGTGAAAGCCGCAGTGAAGTGTCCCGACATGTCGCGCGGTGCGCGCCTGACCGCCCATGGATCCGTCTCCACGTCCCTGGCCTTGTGCAGTGATCGCGCCCTGCGCGAGCTCGTGGACACGGCCGTGCCGATCGGATCCGGCATCGGCGGGAAGTCGGCCCTGCTGGAGGTCGCCGGGACCCCGGTCTTCGTGAAGCGGGTGCCCCTCACCGATCTGGAGAGGCGACCTGAGCACGTCCGGTCCACGGCGAACCTGTTTGATCTGCCCGTCTTCTGTCATTACGGCGTCGGCGTCATCGGCGGGCCGAGCTTCGGGGTCTGGAGGGAGCTCGCTGTGCACACCATGACGACGAACTGGGTGCTTGCGGCCGAACACGAGGGCTTCCCCCTCATGTATCACTGGCGGGTGTTGCCGGACTCGACGCCCCTGCCCGAAGAACTTGCCGACATCGAACGGGCCGTGGCTTACTGGGGCGGCGGATCGCAGGTACGCCGCCGGATCCAGGCTCTCCAGCAGTCGTCGGCGAGCGTCGCGCTGTTCCTGGAGTACATCCCGCAGAACCTGCACCAATGGTTCAGCACTCAGGTCGAGGCAGGAGACCACGCCGCCAGCCGGGCCTGCGCCATGGTGGAGAGGGAGCTGGCGGCCGGCATCTCCTTCATGAACAGCCGCGGGCTCCTGCACTTCGACGCGCACTTCGAGAACATCCTGACTGACGGCCGGCGCCTCTACTTCGCGGACTACGGCCTGTCCATCTCCTCCGGGTTCGAGCTGTCCCCGGACGAGGCCGACTTCGTCGACCGGCACCAGACCTACGACCGCTGTTACACCGCCACATACCTGATGAACTGGCTGGTCACTGCTCTGTACGGACTCCAGAGGGGGGACGCGGAGGGTCGCTACGCGCTGGTGCGCGCCTACGCGGAGGGCAGGCGCCCCACGGGGATCCCCGAGGAGGCCGCGGCGATCCTCGCCCGGCACGCGCCGATCGCCGCAGTGATGTCCGACTTCAACCGTACGTTCCAGCGCCAGAGCAGACGGACCCCGTACCCGCTGGAGGCGATCCGCCGGCTCGGCGGGAGGTACAGCTCCTCCTTGTGCTGACGGAGCGTCAGGGCGCGTCGCGGTACAGGTCCCGTTTCTCGGGCAACCGCTCGAGGCCGGCCGACTGGTAGGTGGCGACGGCGCCGACGTTGGAGCTCGGGGTGCACACGACCACGCTGGACGAACCCACCTCCTGGAGTGCGCGCGCCGCGGCGGCCGTGATCGCCCGGCCGTACCCGTGACCGCGGTGCGCGCGGTGCACCCCCATCGGCTCGATCAGCCCTGGCCTGCCCTCACCCGCCGGCCACACCGCCACGGCCGCCACCGCCTCGCCCTGCTCGTTGCGCACGACCAGGCACCGCGCGCCGGTATACGGCACACCTGCCGCCATGGCGTGCCAGCGCTCGTCGGTGAACGTCGACCCGTCGAACGACGCCCGCAGGACCGCGGCCCACTCATGGGCCTGTTCCGGCCCGATGGCCTCGACGCGGACGCCGGGATCCGGCACTGGCGCGCCGAGGTCACGCCGAAGTGGCGTCCACGGCTCGCCACTCTCCCAGCCGCCCCTGAGCAACAGGTCCTGGACCAGCGCACCCGCCGGCGCCTCGATGTACACCTTGCCCTCAAGCAGCACGCCACGCTCAGGCGCCGACACGTCCTCGGCCACCTGCCGCGCCAACTCCTCGTCCCGCAACGCCTCTGGCGCGAACGCCAGCCGCAGCAGGTCCGCACCATCCAGCAGCCCGACCGCCAGAACGTCCCCGGCCCGGCTCCAGGTCCGCGTGGCCTGCGCCGTCCGTTCCGCGCCGAACCGCCAGAACCACCCCACATCCCCCGGATGCACCTGCACGGGCCCTCCGTCGTGCTGCCACTCCCCCAGCACCCGCACCACGTCACCGAGCCCGTCGACGCCAGGCCAGCCCATGTCGATCGCCATCCCCCGATCACACACCACACATCGGCCCGCCGCACCTGTATTTCCCGCCCGCCGCCAGTGACCGGCGTCGCCTGATCATGTCCCGCTGACCTGCCCGAGGACGCTCGTGTGCGGCGGTGTCCAGAGCCTCCGATGATCGACGCGTTCAAACCAGCTCGGCCGAGCCTCGGTGCTGGTCACCCGGTTGCCGTGGGCCGGAGGGCGCCGGCTTCCGCGTCAGGCCGGGCCGAGAACGCAGAACTCGTTGCCCTCCGGGTCGGCCAGAACGATCCACGGGACGTCGCCCTGGCCGACGTCGGCGGGCGTCGCGCCAAGGGCCTGCAAGCGGGCTACCTCCGCCGCCTGACGGTCACCGCGGTAGGGAAGCAGGTCGAGATGGAAGCGGTTCCACACGGTCACGCCGGACGTGCGAAGGAACTTCAGATACGGCCCGACACCCTGGGCGGAGCGCATCAGCGCCTGATCGTCGGTGACCTCGTGCAGGGTCCAGTCCAGCGCCTCGTCCCAGAACCGGGCCATGGCCCGCGGGTCTGCGCAGTCGACCACCACCGCGGCGATCGGCCCGGTGTCCCGGTAGGTCTCCCGGGGTTCCAGCACGCAGAACACGTTGCCCTCCGGGTCGGCCAGGACCGTCCACGGGACGTCGCCCTGGCCGACGTCGGCAGGCGTCGCACCGAGCTCCTTCAGGCGCGCGACCAACTCCGCCTGATGGGCCGCGGAGGTGGTGGCGAGCTCGAGGTGCACGCGGTATTTCACCGTTTCGGGGTCCGGGACGGTGACGAGATCGACGTAGAAGGCGTCGGGGTCCGGCCAGGTGAAGCCCTCGGGTTCAAGATTGGTCACGCCGGGCCCCTCGCTGGAGACACCCCAGCCGAGCGCCTGCGCCCAAAACCGGCCCAGCGCCGCGTCGTCCCGAGCCTTGATATTCACCTGAACCAGTCGCAGTGCCATGCTGCCAACCCTATTCCCAGGCTTCGCGGTCGGGCCGGCGGATCCGACCGTTACCGCGGCAGCCGCTCGCGAAGACGAACGCCGGGCGATTCTCAGGAGAGCGGCGCGTCACGGAGGCGGCACTTCCCCTGCTGCGCAGATCACCGAACCCCAACGTGGTCACCGTTTCGAGCAGTGCCGGGTCGTTTTTGGGCGGTGAACAACCCCGACCGGCCGGAGTTCCACGTGACGGCGGCACTCTACTCTGCGTCCAAATCGGTTGCCACCATGCTGACGGTTCAGTACGCCAAGGCCCAGCCGGGCATCAAGTTCAACGCACTCGAGCCCGGCTTCACCGACACCGACCTGACCGCGGCCCTCGGAGGCGGCAGGTCGCCGGAAGAGAGCGCCAGAACCGTCGTGCGCCTGGCAACTCTCGGCGCGGACGGTCCGACAGGCACCTTCCAAGAGGAGACCGGGGCGTTGCGCTGGTGAGCGCAGAGGAACGATCGCGGGCAGCGCAGTCACCCTGCCCGCGATCGTTCCTGCACGGCGTGCGAGTTCCGGCGCCGTGCCGCTCACCCATCGTCGGCGCGCAGGGCCGTACCGAGGATGTGGAAGGAGACCGGGGT